>CAYZQI010000092.1:0-19046 GCA_964480455.1 uncultured Cytophagaceae bacterium | reverse complement strand
TAAAAAATCCATCAAAATAGACCTCAAATTAGTCAAAAAGAACATACACACTTCATTGTTGGACTTCCATTTTAAGTCTAAAAGCCTGTTTTAATTTCATAATTTGCGACTTTATGTAAGAAGCAAGTTTACGACTTGTCGAGGGCTGCGCACAATGGGAGTATCACAATGGCTGTAAACCAACTTTTGACCCTCTAAAAACCGCACTACAGTCATTTCTGAAACGCCAATAAGAAAACCGTAATTATGCAGGGCATTACACAAGTCATACCACCCGAATCATCACCTCATTTTTGGGTACAATTCTGCCTATGGACTGGGCATTGATGCCGTGCTTACTGAACAATTGTGCTACCTCAGCCTTGGCAGCATCTTCTACCGCAATGAGCAAACCGCCGCTGGTCTGAGGGTCGCAGAGAATTTCTTTATAACGCTCATCTTCAAGGCTTATGTGCTGCCCATAGCTGTTCCAGTTACGGTAAGTACCACCTGGGATACACTTTTGGGCAATGTAATCGTGAATCTCCTCAAAAACAGGCACTTGATTAAATTCTATTTCGGCAGATAACCTACTCCCTTCACACATCTCTACGAGATGCCCCAAAAGCCCGAAGCCTGTTACATCAGTCATTGCCTTTACACCTTCAATTTTGCCTAGTTCATACCCAATAGAGTTGAGCGCACACATAGAATTGATGGCAATATTTACGTGATTTGCCTCAATCTTACCTTGTTTGCCTGCCGTAGAGAATATGCCCACACCAAGGGGCTTGGTGAGGTAGAGCGTACAACCTGCCGTGGCAGTATCATTTCTTTTTAGGTTTTTGAGGTCTATTCTTCCCGTTACGGCAAGCCCAAAGATAGGCTCGGGGCAGTCAATGCTATGCCCTCCTGCAAGTGGACTTTTGGCTTCGTGGCAGGTGTAGCGTCCACCTTCTAAGACTTGTCTTGCTACCTCGGGAGATAGCTTATCAATAGGCCAGCCAAATATAGCAATTGCCATCATAGGCTGACCACCCATCGCAAAGATATCACTGATGGCATTGGTAGCAGCAATTTTCCCGAAGGTAAAGGGGTCATCTACTATGGGCATAAAGAAATCTGTGGTGCTGATGATGCCTGTGCCGTCTCCCATATCATAGACAGCTGCATCATCTCTGGTGCTGTTTCCTACAATGATGTTGTTATTTTGCACAAACGGATTTTCTGTTTTGAGCATCTCAGACAGCAAAGCAGGTGAAATCTTGCAGCCGCAGCCCGCACCGTGGCTATAGGCAGTTAGTTTAATATCAGTCATTTGATTTGATGGATTGTAAAATTTTAATTGCGTTTTCTTGGTGATGGGTTGTGGGCAGCTCAAGTTTTATAATCTTGGATGTCAGTTTTTTTTCTAAGCCTCGGAGGTAATACTTATCATAATAATCTAAGGTCATGAGTGCTACATTGTAGTAGTCTTTTTGCGCCAGAAAGCCAAAAGCTTCTTGGGCACGTAAGCCACCAAGCCGCTTCGAGATTTTGTGCAGACCCTCCTCGAGCTGTTTATCGCCACAGCTTGCGTATCCTTCTACCAGGTGCTTTGCACGCTCTTCCTTGGGGATTTCCACAAAAAAGAGGCTTGCCTTTTTCATCTGGTTGAAAAAAGCATCAGGTATTTTCACCCCCCCTATGTTATGGCTTTCATCTTCTAGCCAGATAGGCTTATCCAAATCAAGTTCGCAAAGTCTGTTGTGGAGGTTATTCTCAAATTGCTCTATACTGGGCTGCGGTGCTTGCCCTATCCCACCAAAGGCAGAACCTTTATGAGATGCAAGTGCTTCTAAATCAATCACTTGCTCTCCTTGCTTTTGTAACTCCTCGAGTATGAAGGTTTTGCCACTTCCGGTGTAGCCGCCCAATATTCTGATTTTTAGGGGTGTTTCAAAGCTTTTGAGTACATGATTTCGGAAGGCTTTATAGCCACCATCAACCACGAAGGCTTCTTTGAAGTCATTATCAGATAAATGCGCCGCAAATGACTGGCTTCGCATACCTCCTCGCCAGCAATGAATAACAGCCCTGCCCTCAGGTGCTACCTCAAAGGCTCGGGATACGAAGTATTGAAGTTTTGGCGTAACGTATTTATACCCTAGGGCAATGGCAGCCTCTTGTGATTGTCTTTTGTAAACTGTGCCTACACGCGCCCTTTCTTCATCTGAGAACAGCGGTATATTGACCGCCCTTGGAATATGCCCTTTCTCAAACTCACCTGGAGACCGTACATCAATGAGCGGCAAATCGCTTTCAAGGGATTCACCAATATTTATTTTTTTAACCACCTTTTAATTTAGCAATATTTCTTCTATTCAAGGAGCTTTTCTTGACTGAGTTACTCAGTTGAAATTCTCTACAATGAACTTTAGCACATATAACACAACTAAAGCAGCAGTTGTTTTTTTTATAAAAGCAGTCAAAATTGCTTTACAAAGGTCTGATTTACATTACAGGGAGTAACCAATTTCGGTCATCTACTATTTTTTATAGAAACAAGTAAATAGGCTCTTACAAGGCAGGCTTTGCTTTCGTTGCTCAACTTTAATCTCTCACAGAAGACTTGAAGTAGCCAGGGTTATGGTCCATCAATACTTAGCGATGGGTGCAAATCAAATTTCCCTTTTTAGCTACCTCACCCCTTCCCTCTCCTCAAGAGAGGACATAAGGAAGTCAATTTGACTTGTACTCTTAACGATTTGCCTTGACAACTGTGGAGAGGAAGCTTAAACCAATACTGATTCATTGAAGATACGCAAGTAACATTTCTAGTATCTACAAAGGAGCAGCATGCTCAAGAGCTTCAAAATTTATCATGAAGCCCTGAGCAAGGAGAGTACATTAGGGATTGACACCAAAAGTAAGTACTGGGATTTGTGCTGCATTGACCACGTCTTCGGCAGTACTACCAAAGAAGAAGTGTGCAAGTCCTTTTCTTTGTGAGGTTTGTAGGGCAATCAAATCTACTTTGAGGTAGCGTGCCATGTTCAAAATGCCTGCTTCTTCGGTGCGTGCAGTAGTATGGTGCATAGCGATGCCTTCTAGCCCTGCCTTTCTGATAAAAGCTTCTTGTTTTTCTACAATTTCTTCTGCATCTAAGTAGCCAAAAGCGGTATTGACATACAAAAGATGGATTTTTCCTCCAAAGTTATTTACAAATTGTGCGAGGCGTTTTAAGGTAGGGGCTTGTGCCTCACTGAGACTACTCGGAAACAGTACATTGGCAAAGCCTTCAAACTCGGGGCAGTTGGGCTTTACAGCAAGCACTGGGCAAGGCGCAACACGCACCACTTTTTCAGTATTAGAACCTACCCATATTTCTTTTAGGTTGCGTGTACCTTCAGTACCCATCAGGATAAGGTCTATGTCGTTTTGGGCAGCATATTGCTTGATTACCTGGTAAATATTGCCAGTTTCTACAGCTACTTTGTACTGTGCTTCTTTGAAAGAAATACTTTCAATATTTTTTTGAATCAGCGCAAAAGCGTGTTCTTGTATTGAAGCAATGTAATCTCTTTCTAAGTCTTCATCAAAATACCCCACTTCTGGAGCCAGTAATTGAGATTTGAGCGAGCCAATTACATGGAGTACATCTACTTCGGCTTCGTGTTTTTTGGCAATCTGAAATGCTCTTTGCAGGGCTACTTGTGCAGAGGGAGAAAAATCTGTGGGGACTAATATCTTTTTCATATTATGTTGTTTATGCTTAGGTTTACATCATTTTTTCAAATTTAGATATAAATTTTGGTAGTTTACAAAAATCCTTAAATTTAGCCTAAGAAGCGAAATTTTTGTTTCAGCACAGTGTATCAAAAGGGGTAGCCAATACCTACATTGAGCAGTGCCAAGCCTTTTTCTGCGGGCTTCAGAGGGTTAAACTGTCTAATCACCCAGCGGCGGTCGGGCAGGCGTGCAGGGTCATAGACTTTCACGCCCAAATCAAAGCGAACGAGCAAGAAGGCAAGGTCAAGCCGTATGCCAAAGCCTGCTCCTAGTGCTATCTGTCTATAAAAAGAGTTCCACTTAAACTGCCCTTCTAGGGCATTGGGCTGTGCGCGAAGGTTCCAGACGTTGCCCGCATCTAAAAAAAGAGCACCCTTAATAAAACTTACCACTGGAAAGCGGTATTCAATATTGCCCTCTAGAAGAATCTCTCCAGGGGCTTCAAAGCGATAATCAAATGTACCATCAGGCCTCACCTCTGGTCGGCTTGCACCTGGGCCAAGGCGGCGTGTTATCCAGGCACGCACGCCATTGTTGCCACCTGCAAAGAAAAATTTCTCATAAGGAAGTGTATTTGACTGCCCGTAGGGGGCAGCAATGCCCGCATTGACTCTAAAAGCCAGTAGATGCTCGGGCTTGGAAAGAGGTAAGTGATAGTAAAATGTAGGATTGATACGCCAATACTGAAAGACCCTCAGGCCAAAAATTCTATCTTCTTCTATGAGTGGAGTTTGTTTTAAGAGGTTGAGGATAGTGCCGCCTGCCTCTAGCAGTATTCTAAAATAAGTCGAGCGGCCATTGTTTTCGCCATAATTGTTACTGTAAGTATAAATAAAGCTCATATTACTCACCAATGCGCGGTTAAAACTCTCTGTGATAGGGTTGCCTTGGCTTGTAAGTAGCTCTAGTTGCTCATTAAATTCTGGGCTAATGCTTTGTGTATTCACCACGCTCAGGTCTGTAAGTGTAAAATTATAGCTTGAGAAGCGTGTCTGTACTTTATAAGAGATAGAGCCTGAGAGATTGGTACGGGTATACTCGGGGCGGCGAATGTAGTTGTAGCTGAGTTTGAGTTTGGTAGTAGGATTGTATAAATCTACCACATTGCGTAGTTTTTTGGGTAGCCATTGGTAAGGAAAGAGTACCCTTGGAAAAGTGACAGAAGAGTTGAAAGCCAATTCTTGGCTGCTATAAGACCCTTGGTTGGCAAAACTTGTTTGTCCATCTATGGCAAGTCTAAGGCTATTTTCAAAAATCTCTGCTCCCTCAAAAGTATTTCTATTTTTTAATGTAATATTGACAAAAGGCCCTGGCAAACCCTGAATTCCGTCTAACCCTATCTCATCAGAAAGCTGAAACCGCTCCATAGGCTGGGTATAAATGTCAAATTTGAGGTTGTTCAATCGGGTAGTATCAGGGTTAAAGTTTACAAACTTAAACATATCCAATACCCCGATGGAGGTCTGTGAGGCGAGTACATTTTCTTGCCGATAGACTTGGGTAGGTTTGATGCGCAATCTTCTATCAATAATTCTGTACTTGTAGTTTAATCTTTTGCTATCATAAACATATTTGATACCTGTATAGGAAGAGGTAAGGGTATCCAGTTTTTCTAAATCTGCGTCAGAATCTGCTGATTTTTGAGGATTATTCGTGATATGAAAATAGACCTCATTGATAGTATAAAATTGATGATTCCCTTGCTTTGGATTGTTGATAATGACCCTTACATTGGCTTTGCGTTTGTAGTTGCCGTAAGTTCTGAAAGAGTCAAGTAGCTTTGTAAAGGTAGTGTCTTGGGTAAGTGCTGAGAGGGTGTATTGTCGGAGCGAATCAGGCAGTTGGGCGCGTAGGGTATCTATGTGGGGCAGCCCAAAGTGCAGGGTATCTACATTGAACGTAACGTACTGACGGCTAAAATAAAGATAGCCATTGTTGCGCAGGAGTTGCTCTATGCGCTGCTGCTCGGCACTTATTTTAGACGTATTGTAAGGCTCATTTTCTAAGATATAGCTTTGGTCTTTGGTATTTTCCAAGAGGCTATCTATTTTAGGATTGCTGCTTACATAACTTAACTCTCCAAAAAAAGTGGGTTGCCGTTCTTTGATTTGATAGGTAACTTTTTTTCTTTTTTGGAAAACTTTTTGCGTGTTTACGAGTACTTCTCCTTGAAAAAACCCTTTATTTTGGAGATATTTGGTAATCTCTTGCGCAGTACGATAGGTGCGTAGCGAGTCATAAAATACTGGAGGTTCTCCTACGGCACGCATGAGCCAGTTACCTTCTTTGAGTTTAGTATTGAGTTGATTGACTTGCTTTCTTTCTTTTTTTTCTAGGCGACGGAGTTTACCCTCTTGATTGTTTAGCTCTGCTTTTCTGATTTTTGGCGCAAACTTACTTCTTGTTTTTTCTATTTTTAGCTCAATTTGCGAAGGCTTATAAAATTTTTCTCCAATATTATAAATCCAGACATAAGGCAAAAATATCCCAATCGTGCGGTTGGGTTGTTGTTGGTAGAGTGGCTCAAAATCATAGGTAGGGATAGATTTATTTCCTTCTATGCGTATGCCATGCAACAAAAACTGGTCTTCTTTCCAAGATTTAGAGCTTACACAAGCCGTCTGCTGCAACATAACAGTAAAAAACAGCAGCCAAAGTAGCTGCCATTTTTTTTGTTTTAAAAAATTGTTTCGAGAAAAAGTACATTTCATTTGATTCTTTGACAATTTTTGTGGTTGTGTGCGATAAGATGAGCTAAATACTGTTCAGAACATAAATGCCAGCGGACTGGAAGTCCGCTGCTACAGATTTCCACAAAAATTGTCAGACAATCTTTCATTTTATCGCGCTGGGGCATACTATTTAGGAAAGTGTAAAGTATGAGTTGTGAAATGTAATTTTTTAAAATTCTCATTATCAGTAACTTATAAATTAAAGTAAAGGATTTATTATTTACCTTTGCCTTAGTTATTCTCAATGTATTCAGCTTGTTTGGGTGCATTAGCATATTTGATAATAGCCTCCACAAAACTCACAAACAAGGGGTGAGGGTTCTCCACAGTACTTTTTAGTTCAGGGTGAAACTGTGTGCCCACAAACCAAGGGTGGTCTTTTAGTTCTATAATTTCTACTAGCTTTGATTCAGGGTTAATGCCCGAGCAAATCATTCCTGCCTCTTCAAATTGTATAAGGTAATCATTGTTAAACTCGTAGCGGTGTCGGTGTCGCTCACTAATTTCAGCCGTTTGATAGGCTTCATAGACGTGTGTATTGCCTCTTAATTGACAAGGGTAGGCCCCTAGCCGCATAGTTCCGCCCAAGTTTTTCAGATTTTTTTGACTTTCCATTAGCCCAATAACGGGGTGTGGTGTTTGTGGGTGCAGTTCGGTAGAGGCAGCCTCTAACCCAAGCACATTGCGTGCAAACTCTACACAAGCACATTGCATACCTAGGCATATCCCAAGAAAAGGTATCTTTTGTTCTCTAGCATATCGAATGGCGTGTAACTTACCCTCAACCCCTCTGTCGCCAAAGCCTGGTGCTACTAAGATACCTTCTAAGCCTTCCAAGAGGTGTATATTTTTGCCATATTCGAGCTTTTCAGATTGTATCCATTTGATTTTGACCTTGCACTCATGCACAGTTCCCGCATGGATAAAAGACTCTGCTATGGATTTATAGGCATCATGTAGTTCTACATATTTGCCTACCAATCCCACAATAATTTCTCTTTCTGGATTTTTTACTTTTTGTACAAAGGCTTTCCACTTGGTAAGGTCGGGAGGACTACTGATGGGCAGACGCAGTTTTTCTAACACACGCTCATCAAGTTTTTCGGCTTGCATCAAAAGCGGCACATCATAGATGGTTTCGGCATCAAGAGCTTCTATGACAGAGTCTTGGTCCACATTACAAAAAAGTGCTAATTTTTTACGGACATCTCGGGGCAGGGGCTGTTCTGCCCTACAAATCAAGATGTCGGGCTGTACGCCTGCTTCAGAGAGCTGCTTCACAGAGTGCTGAGAGGGTTTGGTTTTTAGCTCGCCTGCCGATTTCAGATAAGGTACAAGTGTAAGGTGTAGCACAATGGCATTGCCTGCGCCCAAATCCCACTTTGCCTGCCGCACAGCTTCTATAAAAGGCAGTGATTCTATATCGCCCACACAACCCCCTATTTCTGTGATAACAATATCAAAATTACCTTTTTGGTCTAAGAGCAAAAAATTTCGTTTGATTTCATCGGTAATGTGCGGAATAACTTGCACAGTTTTACCTAAGAAAGCTCCTTGTCGCTCCTTTGTAATTACATTGTAATAAATTCGCCCTGTGGTGATGTTGTTTGCCTGTGAGGTAGGTGTATTCAAAAAACGCTCATAATGCCCAAGGTCTAGGTCGGTTTCTGCGCCATCATCGGTTACATAGCACTCTCCATGCTCATAAGGGTTGAGCGTGCCAGGGTCTATATTAAGATAAGGGTCAAACTTTTGAATCGAAACTGAAAAACCTCTTTCTTGCAGAAGTTTTGCCAATGAAGAAGCAATAATGCCTTTGCCCAATGAGGAAGTTACGCCTCCTGTTACGAAAATGTGCTTTGCCTGCGCCATAAGTATATTTGATATAGATATTTTTTACTTGACTTATGGGATACAAAGTTACGATTAATTCAGAGAACTGCCTAAAAAAAAACAATCTAGTACGGGGTCAAAAGCACTTTTTTTAGCTGAGGGTATCAAAAGAGGATTGATTTACACTAATGGCTGTAAATACATCATTGGGCGCAGATATTAGAATGTTTATCTAAAAAAAGGGGAAATAATTTATTGATTTGATATTTATGCTTAACTTTGTATATCAAAATCTACACAAAATATTACAAGCAAAAAAATGAGTGTGATACATTCTCAACCACAAAAAAAATATAGGCGGCTGCTGGCAAGCTATTTATTTTTGATAGGTATTTCTTTGAGTGCTTGTGTGAAAGTATCTAACACTTCTCTTCATATTCCCTCTGATGTTTTTTTTGCTGCAAGAGCTAATATATTAAGAGCTACTTACCAAGTGCCTAACTGGAAAGATATTCTAAGGCAGGAGTTTTCTATTGATGTAGAATCTGACAGCACCTCCAAAACTAATTTTTTGGCAAGTGGTAAGGCATACATTTTTGGCAATATGACCCAAGGCGAACAGAACTATATTGCTTTTGCATTGAGCATCTACAACAAAAACAAACTTGAAGATTTTATCACTACCCTCAACCCAGACCTGACTATCCATCATTACAAGCATTTTACCTACCTCGTCAAAAATAAAAGCCTCTTGGCGTGGTCTAAAAATACCCTTATTCTCTTAGATGCCCCTCAGACTGCCAACGAAGCACACCTAGAAGCACACTTTCACAAAATAGCTGATGTAAAAAAGCAAGATGCACTTATTTCTACCAACGAGAACTTTCGCCAAGTGCTGCGCAATGATTATGATGTTTCGCTATGGATTAATAATGAAGAACTGAGGCACTCCCCTTTGCTTGCTAATTTTGCACGCAATACTTCGCTTGCCAATAGCTACATACATCTACAAAGTAAATTTGATGAAGGAGTAATTGCCACCGAAACTCAGTTTTTTGTCAATGAAGCCCTAGAAAAGAATTATGGTGAGATTTTTACAAGAGAACTGAACCAACGCTTGTTGAGTAATTTACCTATCCAAAAACCTGTAGCCTTAGTGGGCGTGAGCGTCAATCCCGACCAGATGTTTAGAGTGTTGATTGATTTTAACCTTATCGCTAAGGCGAACAATTTAGCAACTTCTACTACCTTTACGCTGCCACACTTCCTAAAAATGCTCAGTGGTGATGTAGTATTTGCACTCAAAGATATTCCACAAGAAGATAGCCTAAAAGGAACACCAAAGAATAAAAAAGCTATTTCTGATTATGTACTCGGCGTAGGGCTACGCAGCAGACCTGCCTTTGATCAGCTAGTGGCAGTGATGGAAAAAACAGGTATGCTTACCAATCAAGGTAAATACTACCACTTCTTTAATGAAATCTATGTAATGCCCAGCGATACTTTGGTATATTTCACCAAAAACCCGCAAATCAAAGACGACTTTCTGAAAGGATTGGTACTAAATCAACCTGCCTTGCTAGAAAAAGCAAAAGACAATTTTTTTATGGTCTATGCCAATGAAGCCATTGCACAAAAAACTGTCAAAGGCAAAACCATGGTCAAGGAAATTGCGCGCAACCTATTGGGCAATGAAAACCTACAACTCAACGAAGCCCACATCACACTCTCTACTGTAGGAAGCAAAAAAGAGGGAGGAAAAGCACTTATTTTGCTCAAAGATGAAATGGAAAACTCTCTCTTGGCAATGCTAGAAGTACTCAAAGAAGTAGTTTCGCAAACCAAAATACGCCTAGACCCGAATTACTACAATCCTGATTAGGAACTTATGAACATTGAGGAATTTCGCACATTTTGCCTGTCTTTTGAAGGAACTACCGAAGAAATGCCCTTTGATGACCAAGTACTTGCCTTCAAAGTAATGGGAAAAATATTTGCCCTCACGGATATAGACCAATTTGAAAGCATCAACCTCAAATGCGACCCCGAAAAAGCCATTGAACTGCGTGAAAAATACGCCTCTGTGCAGCCAGGCTACCACATGAACAAAAAACACTGGAACACCATCGCAACCAATGCAGAACTCACCGACCAAGCACTCAAACACTGGATTAGGCACTCTTACGAGTTGGTAAGGTCAAAATTGCCAAAAAAACTTCGTGAAGCCTTAAAAAATCAAAAAGATTAGAGCCCTCAACGCAGTAAATTCTAAAACTTCCCCTAAATATTACGCCATTACCCTGTTCCCTCCATTTTAAAAGTACAATTCACTCAATAATATTGTAACTTTGTGCCGTTAAAAGAAAAAACTAATTGATAGCCTATTCAATAATGAACAAAACAACCTCCTCTTTACAAAGCGAAGAAAATTGGACTGAAATCATTAGTCCTAAGAAAAGTTGGTTTGACCTTAGACTAGATGAACTTTGGCGTTACCGCGATTTAGTGATACTTTTTGTGCGTCGCGATTTTGTAGCCATTTACAAGCAAACCATTCTGGGTCCGCTTTGGCACATCATACAGCCATTGATGACCACCATTGTATTTACCATCATCTTTGGACGTATTGCAGGTATTTCTACTGATGGACAGCCTCAATTTTTATTTTATATGTGTGGCGTTACTATCTGGAACTACTTTGCACATTGCCTCAGCAAAACCTCTAATGTATTCACCTCTAATGCCAGTATCTTTGGGAAGGTCTATTTTCCACGCCTTACTGTGCCGGTAGCTACTGTGATTAGCGGTCTGATTTCTTTTGGAATACAAATGATATTATTCCTAGCATTTTATGCCTATTTCTTTGCACAAGGCTACACACTCGTACCTACAATATGGCTCTTAGGTATTCCTTTTTTTATCTTCATTATGGCAATATTAGGCTTGGGCTTGGGTATCTTGATTTCATCAATGACCACCAAATACAAAGACCTGACACACTTGGTAGGTTTTGGGGTGCAATTATATATGTATGCTTCTCCCGTAATTTATCCTATGTCGGCACTTTCAGCTGAGGCGCAATTTTATTTGGCTTTCAACCCTGTAGCCCCCATCATAGAGGGTTTTAGGTATGCTTTCTTCGGAACAGGTGCATTTACTTTGGAGATGCTGCTGTATAGTACAGGCATTACGCTATTGATGTTTTTAGTAGGTTTGGCATTATTTCATCGTGTTGAAAAAACCTTTATGGACACAGTATAAAAGACCTATGAGTGTAGTCATCAAAGTAGAAAATCTTACAAAGACCTATCAACTTGGCGTAATCGGACAGACTACCCTGCAAGAAACACTTGAGCGCAAATGGGCAAAGCTTTGGGGGAAATCCAACTCGTCGCTGCCCATTGATGGCACAAACAATCATGCTTGGCGGCAAGGAGATACAATTTATGCACTACAAGACCTTAATTTTGAGGTAAAACAGGGCGAAGTACTGGGTATTATCGGTAAAAATGGTGCAGGAAAATCTACTTTACTCAAGATTCTTTCAAAGATTACTGCCCCTACTTCTGGCACAGTAAAGGTAAAAGGAAGAATTGCCTCCCTCTTAGAGGTAGGTACAGGTATGCACCCCGAGCTAACAGGCAGAGAGAATATATTTCTAAATGGAGCAATCTTGGGTATGCAGCGTGCCGAAATCAGGTCAAAACTTGATGCAATCATTGATTTTGCAGGCATTGACGACTACATAGATACTCCCATCAAACGCTATTCATCGGGTATGCGGGTGCGCCTTGGCTTTGCTGTGGCGGCTTTCCTCGAGCCCGAAATCTTGATTGTGGACGAAGTACTTGCCGTGGGTGATGCCGAATTTCAAAAGAAAGCCATCGGCAAAATGCAAGATGTAGCCCAAGGCGAAGGTAGAACTGTGCTTTTTGTGAGTCATAATATGGCAAGTATCTCAAATCTGTGTACCCAAGCTATGCTAATGGAGCAAGGCAAAATAGAAACAATAGCAGAGGTTGATGCCATCATTGATAAATATACAGAAAAAAATATTGAAAGAACTAATACAATACTCTCAGAAAGAACCGACAGAAGTGGAAACCAATGGGTTAAAATACTGAAATACAGTATTTTAGATGAACATCAAAACGAAATTAATTTTATCAATTCAGGAAGTAAAGTTTTTTTCAGGCTTGATTACGAAAGTAAAAGACGCTTTCTTTTTTCACAATTAAAAATCTCTCTGGGTATTAGAAATTTACAGGGAGTAGTACTTTTTACCTGTCCTAGCTGGGCATTGTCTGGTAATAGCAATAATCACATAAAAGAAAAGGGAAGTTTTTTTCTCAAATTTGATAAATTTCCCCTCCCTGAAGGAGCTTACACTTTCAATATTTATGTAGAAGCTATGGGTAGCTTATCAGATTGGATTGTCAATGCAGGCTATATTGATGTAGCAGAAGGAGATTTTTATGGGTCTGGAAAAAATCCACCTTTATCTCATCGAGGAGTATTAGTGAATTATCAATGGAAGTTATATGAAATGGATTATTCATAAGATATACAGCAAATTAAAAAAGCAGGTTAAGCAAACTCGCAAAATAATAAATAAAAAATATTATTTAATGATGTTTAGAAAAAAACGACCTATATTTATAGTAGGTTGTGGTCATAGTGGCACTTCAATCATGCTGTCCGTCTTAGGGCATCATCCTGAGTTACACGCTATTAACTATGAAACGAATATGTTTCGTACACAGCCTCTTGATTTAAAAAAAATATATCATCTTACTAAAACTGCTACTAAGAAACGCCTATTGGAAAAAACACCAAGGCATGTTTATTGCCTAGAAAAAATACTTTGTATTTTTCCTAAAGCCAAGATTATTGTAATGATAAGAGATGGCAGAGATGTAGCATGTTCTTTAGCTGAAAGGTTTGGAGATTTTGAGCAAGGCATCGAGAGATGGTTGAAGGATAATGAAGCATGGCTGCCTCATCAACATCACAAAGCTATCTATCCGCTAAAATTAGAAGATTTTTTAGCTGATAAAGATGTAGAAATCTTGAAGCTATTTGAATTTTTGAGTCTTTCAGAATATCCCTCTATTTTTGACTATCACTTATTTAAGCGAAGCTTTTTTAAGACACAGTCAGTATCAGAGATTGTAGAGCTAAAACATAACCAACAAAGAAGCTGGCAAATCAATCAACCATTGTTCAAAAATACCCAACGATGGAAAAGCGAAATGGCTCTGTCAGATATTGAACTATTTAAGCAAAAAGCAAATAACTTGTTAATGTACTTTCGTTACGAAACTAATACAAATTGGGAATAAATATGCTTTATCAAGATATTAAACCTTGGACAACCCTCTCGAGAAAACCCTTTTTTCGATTGGCCCTTAGATACATCAATGACGACTCAGTAGTGCTTGAAGTAGGTGCAGGCAAAGGTGAGTTTGCAGAAATGCTGCCTAATCCCGAGAAAGCATATCTTTTAGATGCCAATGAAAATACTGTACACTTACTTGCCAATAAGTACCCAAATGTGGTACTGGCAAGCCTACCTTATCTGCCTTTTGAAGAAGATTTCTTTGATGTTATACACTGTAGCCATGTGGTAGAGCATTTGGAACCCGTACAGCTTTATGACACCTTAGTTGCTTTTGACAGTTGCTTAAAACCCAATGGCTATTTAATTATTTCTGCACCATTGCTATCACCTATTTTTTACAATGACCTCTCTCACGTAAAACCTTATGAACCTTTTGTATTTTTGAAGTACCTGGTATGGGGAAAAAAAGAAAATGCAACTCGCCCCATTATTTCAGAAGCGTATAAAGTTATACAACTCCAAAAAAGATACTATGAAGTACCGCTTGACGAACTCACCTACAACATTAAATATAGAATTTTACAAAGCCTACATTATAGATATGTGCATTGGAAACATAAAATCGGTTTTAGGAAGTTTAAAGAAAATGGATTTACTTTGATTTTAAAAAAACAAGTTATCATATGAACCTCAACCCACTCGTTTCGGTTCTCATGCCAGCCTACAACCGTGAAAAATACATTGGAGAAGCCATTGAGAGCATTAGTACGCAGACTTACCCCAACTGGGAGTTAATCATTGTAGATGATGGTTCTACGGATAGCACTGCAGAAATCGTAAAAAGCTACCAAGCAAAAGACAATAGAATTATATTATACCAATTTCCTGAAAATAAAGGAATCCCCTATGCTAGAAACAAATGTCTTGAATTGGCAAAAGGAGAATACCTCGCTAACCTAGACAGTGATGACATAGCCCTGCCCGAAAGACTCGAAAAACAAGTGAAATTTATGGAAAAAAACCCTGAAGTGGGGGTTTGTGGGGGAAGGTATGTGTTCATTGATGAGGAAAATAAAAAATTAAATATGCCCTTTTCAATGCCAACCGAGGACAAAGAAATTAAAATCAACTTTTTTTTATACAAAGCACACGTTTTCAACACAACGCTTTTGATTAGAAAAAGAGTAATTAGAAATATAAGATATGATACAGGTTTTGCTTATGCACAAGATTTAAAGTTCTATGCTGATGTTTTTCACTACACAATACTTGCTAATCTCAATGAAGTCTTAGTTTCATATAGGCAGCACACAAGCAAAGTAAGTGTGTTAGCCAAACAAGCACAGTTATCTTTTGCAAAGCAAGCCATTCAATCAATGTTAGAAAATCTTAGCTTCTCAATGAGCAAAGCAGAAATAATTACGCACTTGAAATTTGTCTTCCAAGAACCACAGCAAGATTTCGCCTTCCTCAAAGATTTGATTATATGGCTAGAAAAACTTGTGTTACTACATAATCCAGAAGAAAGAATTTTTGACCAAACACTACTCAGGCAAAAAGTAGCTGAAATGTGGCTCAAAGTCTGTCTAGCCAATACCTCACTGGGCTTTAAAGTCTGGCTATTGTACCAAAAAAGCAAACTTAAAGATTTTAGAATCGGACTGAAAAATCAATTGGTATTCCTTCTAGATTGTTTGTTAAAAAGAAAAAGCACTTACCTGCCATGAATCCACCCCTCGTTTCAGTTTTACTCCCTACGTACAATTCTTCTAAATTTATTTCAGAAACAATTGAACATATACTTGCCCAAACTTATAAGTACTTTGAGTTTATCATAGTTGATGATGCTTCTACTGATAAAACCTTAGAAATAATTCACCAATATGCTTCAAGAGACCCACGCATTAAAATATTTCAATCTGAAAAAAACGAAGGCATTTCAGCGACACACAATAAATGTATTCAATATGCAGCTGGAAAATACCTTGCTTATCTCAATCATGATGATTTGGCACTTCCTGATAGATTAGCAAAGCAAGTA
Organism: uncultured Cytophagaceae bacterium; assembly: GCA_964480455.1. Lineage (GTDB taxonomy): Bacteria > Bacteroidota > Bacteroidia > Cytophagales > Microscillaceae > JAABSX01. The sequence continues at coordinate 3,349 of CAYZQI010000092.1, read as the reverse complement.
GATTTTCTTGAAAATAATTCTGAAATTGGCGTTTGTGGTTCATCAGTTGAGTTTTTTGGAACTTCAAACCATATTTGGCAAACAATTAGACCACCAAGAGAAATTACATGTAATTTACTATTTTCTGTTACAGTCAATAATCCTTCTGCGATGGTTAGAAAAAGTCTACTCGAGAAGTATCAACTCTCCTACGACCCTAACTTGTTTATTGCTAATGATTATAAGATGTGGATAGAAATGTCGCAAATCACACAACTTACCAATCTTCTTGAAATACTCACTAAAATAAGACTTCACGCAGATAATACAAGTAAAAACCGAGTATGTCTCCTAAAAGAAACCTTCCAGCTCTATACCCACCAACTCCAAACCTACCTACACATCAGCCCAACTGAGGAAGAGCTTGAAGTACATTATGCCCTCGCCAACCGACCCAAACAAGGTTTTACGCTTATGTACGTGCAACAAGCAAGTGCTTGGCTGCATCGCCTCGCTGCTGCCAATGCGCAGTACCCGCATTACCCCGAGCCCGAGTTTACACAACTGCTTACTCAACTTTGGGAAAAAAATACCGCAGGGCTGCATCACCTTGGCTGGAGATATGGAAAACTGGTGCGCACTTCGCAATTTTCAGAATATAAAAGTTACTCTACCTTCCAAAAAATGAAGTTTTGGGCGAAGTGCTTGATTTTTCCACTAATAAAAGGCTAAATTTTGTGCAATTTCTATAATTTTGCAATTCAGTCATTAAGATAGAAGTCCCTGAAAAACAAAATATGAACCTAGCACTAAGCCTAAGCCAAGAAATACAAAAAGCCATCAAAGTCACTTTTGATACCGAAGTAGAGCTGCCCACCTTGCAAGCTACTGATAAAAATTTTGAAGGAGATTACACCTTAGTAGTTTTTAACTACGGTAAAACCTTCCGCCAAAAACCCGAAGAAATAGCCCAGAAAATCGGAGAATACTTGGTGGCAAATTCAAGCCTAGTGGTGCAGTTCAATGTAGTAAAAGGTTTTTTAAACCTCGTGCTTGCACAGTCTATCTGGAAAGAAGTCCTGACTGCTATCCAACAAGACAATAATTATGGCTTTGCCCCTGCCAAAAATCAAAAAGTAATGGTGGAATTTTCCTCCCCAAACACCAATAAACCACTACACTTGGGGCATTTGCGTAATAATTTTTTGGGAGATGCCATTTCCCGTATCTTGGCAGCCAACGGCTACGAAGTGGTGCGTGCCAATTTGGTCAATGACCGTGGAATTCATATTTGTAAATCTATGGTTGCCTACCAGCGTGAAGGCAATGGCGAAACGCCTGAAAGTACAGGCATAAAAGGCGACCACTTGGTAGGAAAATACTATGTGGCTTTTGATAAGGCACTGCGCCAAGAGGCAAGTATCTTGCAAGAAGCGGTTTTTCGCTCAAATGAAGCCGAAGCTATTCCTTACAAAGTAAATTTTCCTGCCGAAGTACAGACAAAAATAGATGCTATCCTTGGCAAAATCAATCAGACTGAAGATAGCAAAAAAGTAAAAGAATTAGAAGGCGACTTAAAACAACTCATTCAAAATCAAACCTTTCTGATGCGTGAAGCACAAGACCTCCTCCAAAAATGGGAAGCAGGCGAGTCTGAAACTTACGCGCTCTGGCAAAAAATGAATGGCTGGGTCTATCAGGGTTTTCAAACTACCTACGACAAAATAGGGATTGGTTTTGATAAAATTTATTACGAATCCAATACCTATTTGCTAGGCAAAGACATTATTAAGGAAGGCTTAGAAAAAGGCATTTGCTACCAAGAAAAAGATGGCTCAGTTTGGATTGATTTAACTGATGAAAAGCTAGATAAAAAACTATTGCTTCGCTCTGATGGCACTTCGGTATATATGACCCAAGATTTGGGAACGGCTGACCTGAAGTACCAAGATTTTAAAATAGATAAATCGGTCTATGTAGTGGGCAATGAGCAAGATTATCACTTTCAGGTATTGTTCAAAGTGCTTGCCAAGCTAGGTCGCCCTTATGCCGAGGGGCTTTATCACCTTTCTTACGGTATGGTGGATTTGCCAAGCGGCAAAATGAAATCACGCGAAGGTACAGTAGTAGATGCCGATGACCTCATTGCACAAATGCTACAAATTGCCCAGCAAAAAACCGACGAACTAGGCAAAGCAGATGATTTTGATGCCGAATCACTGCAAAAGCTCTATCATCAAATTGCTACAGGCGCGCTAAAATACTATTTGCTCAAAGTCGACCCACAAAAACGCATGCTCTTCAATCCCGAAGAATCTGTAGATTTTGAAGGCGATGCTGCCCCATTTATTCAGTACAACCATGCACGTATCTGCTCGCTGCTCCGCAAGGCAGAACTCATGGGTACTAGCCAAGAAAACCATACAGATTACCAAGCACTGCGCCCAAGTGAGGTAAGTCTGCTTCAACTGCTTTATAATTTTCCTAAAAAAGTAGAGGAAGCAGCCCAAAACTACGCCCCTTCTGTGATGGCACAATATGCCTACGAACTAGCCAAGGGCTACAGCAAGTTTTACAATGATTGCCCTGTGTTGGTGGCAGAGAGCGAGTCAGCCAAAAGTTTTCGCTTGGCACTTTCCGCCCAAGCAGCCCAGGTTCTGCAGAAAGCCATGAACTTACTAGGTATTGAGATGCCTGAAAAAATGTAAATTTCAACTGTCTTTCCTTAGGGGAATATATTTTCGTGCTGACAGTTGCTGCATTTGTGCAGGGCTTTGTTTTCATTGAATTTGGCAAACACCACAGGGAGCTGTTTCACAATGTCTTTAAGTGGGAAATACTCCTCGTAGAGTTTATGCCCGCAGTTTTCGCAATACCATTGAAAACCATCTTGATGCTCAGGGCTTCGCTTTTGTTCTATTACCAGACCAATGCTGTTGGCGGGGCGTTGGGGTGAGTGGGGAGTTTTGGGGTTGAGCAGGTAGATGTCGCCTTCTTTGATTTCTACATTTTTGAATACGCCCTCTTCAATCACTTTGAGTACAATATCCCCTTGAATTTGGTAAAAAAACTCTGGGGTTTCGTTGTAGTGATAGTCCTTTCTTTGGTTAGGCCCACCTACAGCCATCACAATAAAATCGCCTCCGGGATAGATTTCTTTGTTGTTTACAGGAGGTTTGAGGGTAGCTTTGTTTTCTTCTACCCATTGCATGAGGTTTTTGACATTAAAATTTGGCATAGTCTATTTTTCTCTTGATTTGTGTATGTTTAAAAAACTGAGTGATTACAAAGATAGTTTTTATGGGTTTTATTTTAGTTTAGACTTTGGACATAATTTTTTGGGAAGAGATTAGCAAAGACAGATACTTCT
>CAYZQI010000091.1:0-19079 GCA_964480455.1 uncultured Cytophagaceae bacterium | reverse complement strand
TTTTATCCAAAGTAGCTATTTTTGTTTGCTACTCTCTTTTCTAGCGAAAGACAAGATGTAAAGAGAGAAACGAGAATATTCAAAAATCTTTGTTATTGGCTTTTCAAGTACACTTACAAACTGTAATAAAACATATCATAATTCAAGTATAAGAGGCAAAAACGCAGGAAATGCCTCAGCATTTCAATATTACAAATACAGATTTGCAGAAGATACAATAGAACTAGATTTATTAAACACATTTGAAACCAAATTAAAAAAATTATCAGTGCTAAAAACGAAATAAACTCGCTCATTACCAATAACCGCATCAAAGCTGCTGAGGTACGCAAAGGCTTCCACTAGTCGGGATTCCCCCAATGAGGGCAAGCCTCATAAATAATCGTTGAAACAGCTAGAGTTGTAACAGCCTGAAAATCAATAAACTAAATCTAGCTGTATAGTACTCCCCCAATAAGGGCAAGCCTCATAAATAATCATTGAAACAGCTAGATTTGTAACAGTCTGAAAATCAATGAACTAAATTCAGATGTATAGTATTTGCAATCTCGACCTGTAAAGCATAAGATTTTTAATCTCCCCCCTAATACACCATCTCCCCTCTGCTCCTAGCGTCTTTGCATACTCTAAATAACAAACTGTTTTGAGCACCTCGCTCAGAACAAATTTTACGAATTATTTTAATTGAAATATAAAACAAAATTCTGAATAAGAATATACACACCAGACACAAGGCATTTTTAATATCCTATAAACTAAAAAATCATCTTACCTTTGGAGTTGAAGCACTCCGAATAGCATAGAAAAGCAACCATTTAACACTCAAAAGTTTACTTCTTTAGACTTCTGAAGATATGATAAAGCGTATCTTGCTTGCTGAGAGTCGTATCTGCCTCAATCAAATATTCAAAACCTGATAAATCAGCCTGAAAAGAAAATATCTCTGCTCGGTAATCTTCCCAACGCATATCTGAGATGTTATTTTTCTTTGCCCTTGCTAGTAAGCGTTGTTTAATGATTTCTTCGGAGGCAGAAGCTCTGACGACAATGAGTTTCGTTTGCGTTTCTTGGGCTTGGGTCTGGAGTTGGTCTAGCCAATATTGCGACCTAAATGTAGCATCAAGCACCGCGGCACCGTGGCTTCTTATGGCTTCAAAGCCTTTTGATAGTAAATTTTGATAGGTATCGTAAGTCATTGCTTCGCTATAAAGCCACTTTCGCTCCTCAGGAGTGCCTCTGTAGCGAGGTGGGTAGCCTGCTTGGACTTTTCGGATGACATCAGAGTTGAGATGTGGCAGTCCAAAATGACTTGCGCACAGCCGGGCAAGGGTAGATTTTCCACTGGCTACTCCTCCCAAAATCACTAATAAGGTTTTGGCTGAGCCAAGCAGTGCATAGCGAAGTGCCAATCCAAAATAGGCTTGCGATTTGAGTAACGTAGATTGCCTCTGCTCGGCATTAATTTCTTGTTCCTGGGCTTTCATAGCATTTACTTTACCCCTTACACAAGCACGATAACTTTGGTAAAAATTAAGCAAATCATCTACAGGCTTATTTTCAATCTGAGGTAGAATAGAAGTTAAAAAATGCGCTGCCAAGTCATACCTTCCTCTGTAGCTCAAATCCATCGTGAGGAAAGCCAAATCATTCAGTTGGTCGATACATCTAAATCGCTCATTGAACTCTATGCAATCATAAATGCTTACTTTTTCTTCATCTATGTAGATATGCTCGGCGCGCACATCACCGTGGCAATCTTTGATTTTACTTTCTGCGATACGTTGCAAAAAAAGTGGTGCTTGGGTGTTGAGGAAATCTAATTGATAGGTTTTTAAAAAATTATAGGCCAATTCAGAAAGGCTATCGCCTACAAACGCTTGCATTTGGTCAAAGTTCTCTTGTATGCTCACATGCAAATGCTCGGCAGTACCCCAATGCTTGCGTTCATCTTCTACGGGATATTTTGTATAATATTGGCTAAGGCAATTTGCAATGGACGCTATCTTGGTATATTCAAAAGAAGGAGATTCAATTTGGTGAATCAATAATTTGTCTTCTTGCAAGCGATGCATTTTTACGGCTACTTCTACGGGAGAGCCACTGGGTTGAAAAGTATAGTTACCTGCTTTATCAAGGTAGAGATAAACTACACCAATATAAACTTCTGCTGCTAGTCGGCTATTCAATCTGATTTCTTCATAGCAGAAATGCTTTCTTTTCTCAAAAGTAGAAAAATCTAAAAACCCAAAATCTACTTTTTTCTTGAATTTATATACAAATTTATCGCATACTGCTACAACAGAGGCGTGTGTTTGAACAATTTTTACATTTTGAGTATTTTCAGGATATACTTCCGATTGCATTAAAAACTCAAGTAATTGTTTTAACGCATCTTGGTTTTTTGTGTCCATAGTATTACTCATCTTATTTTTGTTCTTTGCGTTTTGGCTAATGTGATTTGTTTCAGCCCACAGTTGATATTTATCTAGTGTATTTGCAGTTTACACTACGGTTTTTACTAATACATCAAGATTTCATCTCTTACGTTTTCCATCAGCCACATGGGGGTAGAAGTTGCGCCACAGATGCCTACGCTATCGCCTGCTGCGAACCATTCTTTTTGTAATTCTTTTGGATTGGAGATAAAGTAAGTATTGGGGTTTACATCTTTGCACACACTGTAGAGTACTTTTCCGTTTGAAGATTTTGTGCCTGCTACAAATACGATTTTATCAAACTTCTCGGCAAAGTAGCGCAGTTCTTTGTCGCGGTTAGAGACTTGCCTGCATATTGTATCATTGGCATTGACACTGATGCCTGCGGCTTCTATCATTTCTTTGATTTCATAGAATTTATCGGTACTTTTAGTAGTTTGGCTGTAGAGTGTTAGGCTGCGGGGTAAGGTTTCAAAATCAAGTTCGGAGATGTCTTGAAAAACGATGGCTTCATTGTTGGTTTGCCCAAGCAGGCCTTTTACCTCGGCGTGTCCGTGTTTGCCAAAGATGTAGATAGGTTCTTCTTTGTCGTGAGAGTTTTTGATACGATTTTGGAGTTTTAGCACTACGGGGCAGGAGGCATCTATCAGCTCCAAATTGTTTTTGAGGGCGATTTCATAGGTAGAAGGCGGTTCGCCGTGCGCTCTGATGAGCACTTTTTCATTGTTGAGGTGTTGAAGTTCATCATAATTGATGATTTTCAAGCCTTTTGCTTCTAATCGCTTTACTTCTTCATCATTGTGGACAATATCACCTAAGCAATACAAGTAAGATTGCTCTTCTAAGATGTCTTCTGCCATTTCTATGGCATAGACTACGCCGAAGCAGAAGCCTGAGTGTTGGTCAATTTGTACTTGAAGATTGAGCATAATTCAATTAAAAAATAGATAGTGATAATCTGAGATTTTAAACTCCTAACTCTCTAAAAAAACAAAAGTTTAGTTTGTTAGGTAAGTTTTAAGTTGTTTTAGTTCTTCGGCACTTCCATAATTTTTTTTGAGCAAATATTTGGCTATTTCGGGGCGCATTTCGTTGGGTACAGCTTCTTGGGCTAGATTTTCTGCTATGAATGAGTGGTCTTCTTGTAGATGTTGGCTCATACCCAGCACAAAAGGAGTATTGACCTCAATAGAAAAACGCACAAAGCGCACCTCCACGCTTTCAGGGTCTAGAGCCACAGCTTTTTTGAATAACTCAACAGACTCTCTAATGAGCGAAAGTTTTTCAAAAGGAAACCAAGATTCTTTGGCACGCAAGGCGACCCCAGCTGCTTGGTATGCTTTGACAACGACCTGACTACTTTGGTTTTCAAAATGCTTTAATGCCCGTAAAAATAATTCTGTCTTAGTACTGCTCTCCTCTGCTTGTGAGTAAAGCCTACGAAGTTCTGAAAGTTTCAAAGTATTTGATGGCTTTACTCGATAATTTTATTTTGTTCAGGGCTATCTAATCTTTGTCCACGCAGCACAGAGTTGCCCTCAAAGAGTGCACTAGGGTCAATGCCTTTTTCGTCTAGCCAGTGGCTTTCGTGCATTTGTCCGCTTTGCCCATAAGCATCTAAGGCATTTTGATAGCAAACCAGATGTACTTGCTCTTGTGAGATTCCACGCTCAAGCATAAGTGCTGCTGTTTTAGGCACTGCCAAGGGGTCGCTAATGCCCCAGTCAGCGGCACTATCTACTATGATTCGCTCTGCACCATACTGTTTTACGACTTCCACCATGCGCTCGTTGCCCATTTTAGTATGTGGATAAATCGTAAAGGCAGCCCAAAAGCCACGGTCTAGCACCTCTTTGACGGTTTCTTCGTTGTTGTGGTCAATTACTGCCATGTGCGGAGGCGCACCCATTTCTTCTAGCACATCCATACTTCGTGTAGTGCCTCTTTTTTTGTCGCGGTGGGGTGTATGAATCATAATGGGTAGCCCTGCTTCATTGGCAAGCGTGATTTGCAATCTGAAATATTTATCTTCGGCCTTGGTTTGGTCGTCATAGCCTATTTCGCCAATGGCTACAACACCTTCTTTCATAATGAAGCGAGGCAAAAGTTCCATGACTTGTTCGGCAAGGGCTTCATTATTGGCCTCTTTGGAGTTTAGCCCAATGGTGCAATAATGTTTGATACCAAATTGTTTGGAGCGAAATCGCTCCCAGCCTACCAGACTACTGAAATAATCTTTGAAAGAACCTGTCTCTGTGCGTGGCTGTCCCAGCCAAAAAGCAGGTTCTATGATGGCCACCACGCCTGCCTTGCGCATGGCTTCGTAATCGTCAGTTGTGCGCGAGGTCATGTGTACGTGAGGGTCTATAAATTTGAGTGTGTTCATGGCGTAATTTTTTGAGTATAGTTACTTAATTTATTCATTCAGAAGGTTTTCCCAAGTGAGTGTTTTTTTATTAATTTTTTCTTCCCATTGAGGATATTGCTCAAGCAGTATTTTGGCTTCGGGGTGCTTGCTTTCACCACATACAAGGGCAGCCACAGCCTGCTGCTGAGTGTCTGTATGTCTAAGTAGTTTTTTAAGGTCTTCCAAGATACGTTCATTGATGAATTGAGGCACAGCAAGCCACATATTGAGTGGCACTTCGCGCCCTGCTGCCCAGCGTTCGTGTGCAAAATCAGAAAGTGTATTGGCAAGTTCTTGGTTAGCGCGTTTTTCAATACCCATTATCTCCTGAATGGGTCTGCCCATAAAGACAGCCTTTAGGTAGAGTTGATTCCAAGCGGCTTCGGGAAAATACTGTGCAGGGTAGGGATTTTGCAGCGCAATGGCATCAAATACCAAACTGATATTGGTACGCACCCCATCTATGGCAGCCTCGAGCAGGGCTTCAGGATAAGGCAGTAGCGGTAGGGCTGCAAAGAGTGCAGCAGCTTCATACATTTCAGCAGTATCTTTTAGTTTGTAATAGATATTTTTAAAATGGACTTCAGGTAGGTGGGCAATACTTAGCAGCAACAAGGCGCGTGCAACTTGGCTTCGGCTGAGAGATTGAGGTGAAAATCCATTTATCAATTCATTGGCTTGTTTGATTTCTTTTGCATTTGCTTGAAGTGGGGCGTGGCTAAAAAAACGTGAAACAGCCGAAAAAGCCATATAAAACTGAGGTTCTTTGAAGTGGCTTAGGTGTTGCAGTATTTTTTCTTCAAGCCAATCTCTACTTGCTTCATTTACTTGTGCATAAAGCAGGTTTTGAAGAAAATGAAGGCGTTTTTCCATAGTTCTTGAATTTTGATGAATTATGCCAATGCTCAAAAATACATATTTTTTCTGATTAATCAATACAACCGTCAGAGGTCAAGTTAGGTAATTTAATAAAAATGGCATTTATTTAGGAAAATTTTCCGACGATTAACCTAAAAAATGCCAAATTTACTAGAAATCCTCTTAGTTTTACAACCAAAAGTTTTCGTTACAAACCTAACAAAATTATCTCAAATTATCACTACTATTTTGCGATTATCTGTTCCCGTGACTACGCGTGCCATTGGTCGTCTTGGGGACTTATCCACTCGCACCACAGAACGATTTTATGCCCAAGATGCTTTGCCTTGGACTTTAATGCGCATCTTGTTGTTTGCAGCTCATCTTTTTGATTCTTGGCAAGAAGGGTGCAAGTCAAATTGACTTCCTTATGCTCTATTTTGAGGAGCTACGATTAGGACACACTTTTTTTAAAAGATTGATTATCAGCAAGTTGCATTCCAAAATAAAATTTTCAATCTATTGATAATCAGTTATTTATGAGATAAGTCTCCTAATCGTAGCTCTTGAGGAGAGGGAAGGGGTGAGGTAGCTAGAAGGGAAATTTGACTTGCACTCACTAAAAGCCATTCAAAAGGCTCAAATGTGTCATAATTATTTTTTAAATACCTCACACCTCACAGAATAGCTCTCACGATTTTTTAAATGATGAAATCTTTCTTAATTTTGTTAAATTACACGCTGTCAATATCGTATAGACCAAGATTTGGTGGCTATACTGTTTAAAAATCTCAATAAAAAAATATTTTGAAGTCTTTTTGGTTTTATAATACTTTCTGAGAGAGCAAGACCGCTGCTATTTTAAAACGCTGCTTCTGAGGATTTTTACAGCTTTCTCTGAACTGGTCTTAGCTATAAAACACTTGCTGACAACTCAATAAGGTAAGTTGTTTTGAGCGATTCAGCCCTTGTTTCTTTATTCAAGAAAGTAGCATTGAGCGTAGTGATATGAAAATCTTTAAAAGATTTTAAGATTTTAAAAGGCTTTTGCTGTACGCTAAGTAGTTCTATGCCTGTTACGTCCGTAAATACAATCCAGCTTTTACTTGTATCAGCTTTGATTAGCTGTTCGTCAGTCCAATGAGGGGTCGTTTTTTGAAGGTAAAAATCAAAAGCCCTTGTAGTAAGATGATGTGTAGCCAACTCACCCTTCAAGCCTTTTTTCTTGATATAAAAAGCCACTTGGCTCTCTGACTGATACGGGAACAGACGTGGGTAGAAATCTCTGTTGAGTGTGTAGCCCACCATCAGCATCACTAGCATAGAGGGCAGTACAAGTTGGCGAAGCGTATCTTTTTCTTTCAGATAAATCCAGCCCAGCCCAACAAGTACAAGCCCAAGTACAAGCCAAGTATCCCACCGAAAAGTGCCTTCAATAAAGAAATAATGGAGGAAACCAAGTGCAAGTACCAAAATTAGCACCTGAAAATTTTGAATGGCTATAAAAATACGAGCATATTTCTGCTTCTGAATTGTCAGCATCTCATGGGCTACCATTACCGAAATGAGCGGAAGAATAGGGTTGATGTAATGCGGTAGCTGAAATTTAGACAGTGAGAAAATAATAAACATGCTCACAAAACCATAAAAAGTATAGTTTTCGTGCTTGTCTTTTTTTTGTATCATAGCACTTAGCTTACGAAATAAAGCAAAATATGCCACCAAAGCCCAAGGTGCGTAAGCCCATAAAAGCGTATGTACGAAAAAGAATACATCTCCTTGCCCTTTGTAGGGACCTGTATTGAGAAACCGCCCAAACTGCGAATCCCATAAGAAAAAATACACGCCAGATACATTTTTCTGACCAAAAATCTCTTTTTCGGGGTGCAAATCAAATTGAACATAATATGCCCAAATACTAGGCAGCGTAAAGAAAAAAGACAGACCAATCATCAAAAACCAATCTAGCTTAAAAAGCCTTTTCCAGTTGCCCGCAAAAAGCAATGATAGCAGCACTGCCCCCGCAACGGGTATCACCGTAAAGATGCCTTTGGTCATCATAAGACAGCCCATAGCAAAGCAAGCCAACACAAAGTCTTGCCAATGCTTTTGCTGTAAATAACCAATGGCATGGTAAAAAGCCATCATGGTCAGCCCTAATAAAATCAACTCTGCCCGTACATCTGAGGTAGAGATAATCAAATGTAAGGCAGTCATTAGTAGCAGTGCAGCAAGGCAGCCTGTATGGATACCGTAGTATTTTTTGCCGAAAAGGTAGGTATAATAAACGCCCAACAAAAAAAATAAAAGCGAAGGCAGCCTGTAGGCAAAATCATTGATACCCAAAAAAGTATATGAAATTGCTGTGAGCCAAAACTGAAAGTGAGGTTTATCCAGCCAATCTTCGCCTCTCAGGCGCAGGTTTAAGTAATCATTGCTTTGGTATATCTCCATAGAAGTCAGTGCATACGCAGTCGCATCGGGCTCCATCAAAAGCAAAAAAGCACCCACAGCATACACCCATAAAAAGGCAAAAAACAGAACAATGAAAAGCTTGAAATTCATAGAGATAATCAAAAAGTACTCAGTTTGGGTGCAAAATAAGGGGTATAAAACTGTTTTTTCAATCAAAAACTAAAAATAAATCTATTAGCCTTTGCCTAGAGCCTTTATATTTGCAGATGGAACTTAGGAAAAATACCCAATCAATAAAAACCGAAAAACCATGAAAGTCCAGACAATGCGAAATATAGATAGGTATATCGGGATTCCGCTTACTTTTATCTTTTCTATATTTCTCTCGATTATTTCTATCTTTCAGCGAAAAAGCAAAAAAATCAACCTTAGCCGAACTCTTTTCATTGAACTCTCAGAAATGGGTAGTGCCATCTTGGCAGACCCTGCCATGCGTAAACTCAAAGAAGAAGGTGGAGGCGAGTTGTACTTTGTCATTTTTAAAGATAACCGCAAGAGTGTAGATATTTTGGGTACTGTACCAGCGCAAAATATTTTTGAGATGCGTGCCAATAACCTTTTTGTGCTTGCCATTGATGTGTTGAAGTTTATGGTATGGTGCAGAAAAAATAAAATCTCTACGGTCATAGACCTAGAGCTTTTTTCACGCTTCACAGCATTGTTGGCTGCTATGAGCGGCGCAAGCAATAGAATTGGCTTTGCCAGTTTGCATGATGAAGGACTTTACAGAGGCTGGATAGTAAACCGACCTGTGCGCTACAATGCCCATGTCCACATAGCCGTTAATTTTATTTCTTTGGTCAATACTGCGTTGGGTTTGCATGATACGGCATATCCTACGACACCCATCAATTTTGAGGATATACACCTTGCAAAAGCTCCTCAACAAACCAAAGAACGAGTACAGGTGAAAGCAAAAATACAATCTTTGTATCCTGCCTACCAAGGTGAAAAAATTTTCTTGCTCAATGTGAATGCCTCCGACCTGCTGCCACAGCGCAAATGGTTGCCTGAGCGTTTTGCCGAGATTGCAAAGTCTTTTTTAGCAAAAAATTCAGGTTGGATTGTGTTGGGTACGGGTGCGCCCAACGAATTTGCTTACGTAGAAAATGTCATCAAGCAAGTCAATCATCCGCTTTGCTTCAACTCTGCGGGCTTATTCAAATTTGAAGAACTAGTAGCACTCTACCAATCTTCTGATTTTATGCTTACCAATGATTCTGGCCCTGCACATTTTGCCTCTGTTACCGATTTGAAGGTCTTGGTGCTTTTCGGCCCCGAAACCCCTCATCTTTATCTTCCGCTAGGAGGCAATGCCGAGGCGATTTATTTGGGTTTGCCCTGCTCGCCTTGTGTGAGTGCAGCCAATCATCGCAAAACTTCTTGTACGGCACGCCCTTGCATTACGGGTATCACTACTGAAATGGTGAGTAGCAAAATAACAGAAATGCTTTTGGTTACCATCTAAGAAAGATTGAAACCAATTGCCTGAAGAGTAAATTTAATGGTTTTCTGACAATTTTTGTGGAAATCTGTAGCAGCGGACTTCTAGTCCACTGGCATTTATGTTCTAAACAGTATTTAGCTCATCTTATCGCACACCATCACAAAAATTGTCAAAGAATCAATTTAATTTGCAAACGTCATAGAATTCTACCGACCAGTTATCTACTTTATGAGAAAGCTGCCTACCCTCTTAGTAGATTTTGTTTTTGAACTTATCAAGATTAAGACTTGTACTTTTCTTTCACCCTATCTGCAAATTCTTTTAAGAATTTTTTTACCTTGGGTACAGTTACTTGCTGTACGTAGGGGTTTTCGGGGTGGTTTTCATAGTAATCTTGGTGATATTCTTCTGCTCTGTAAAACACATCAAATTTTGCCACTTCTGTAACAATGGGCTTGCTGTACTTACCTGATTGATTGAGTTGTTTGATGTATTTTTCAATGATGGCTTTTTCCTCTTTGGTTTGATAAAAAACCGATGAACGGTATTGCTTACCTACATCAGGCCCTTGTCGGTTGAGTTGGGTAGGGTCATGTGTGGCAAAAAACACCTCTAAAAGTGTTTCATAACTCAGCACTTTAGGATTGTAGTAAATCATCACCGCTTCAGCGTGCCCTGTGCTGCCTGCGCCTACTTGTTCATAAGTTGGGTTGTCTTCTTTGCCTCCTGTGTAGCCCGAGAATACCTCTTCTACCCCTTCCAAACGCTCAAAAACAGCTTCAGTACACCAAAAACAGCCTCCTGCAAAAATGGCTTTTTCAAGCCCTTTGGGTGCTTCAAAAGTTATTTTTTTTACATTAGACATTATATAAAACAAGAGTTTCATGGTCACAGATTTTAAGTTTGATAAGACCAAGGTCTGAAATTGAGTCTAAAGTTGTGTAATCCACAACCTATCAAGAAAATTTGATGTCTTAATTCATAGGCTTTGTGTCTAATTTCATCTTTTAGGATTCTAATTCTTTTCACACCTCCAATACTATGTTCTACTTTGACCCTTTGAGAACTAATTTGTTGATTTTGCTTCTTTTGCTCATCAGTTAGTTCTTTTTTTCTGGGTTTTTTCGTGGGCATGATAATTTCAATATCTTCTCCTTTTGGCTTATAGCCTTGAAAACCTGTATCTTGGGCTAATTTTGTGCCTTTGGGTAATTCCAGTTCAAGCTCATCACTTATCTTTTTGTCATGAGTTTTACCTTCATAAGTATCACTAATAAATAAAATTCTGGCTTTATCATCAGTAATGACATTATTTTTGACACTATGGCACTTCTTTTTGCCACTATAGTATTCTTTTTGAGTTTCATAATCTACGGAGCGTTCTATGGGTCTTTCTGTTCCGTCTTGGTAAAGTATTTTTATTTCCTGTTCTTCAATATACTTTTTAAGAGAAGATACTTTTTGAAAAGGTAAAACCTGCTGAGCTTGGAGTGCTTTCTCCAAAATAGGCAGATAAAGCTTAATATTTACATTTGCTTGGGGTTGGGTCATTCCAAAATTAGCTCCCAAAGACTCTTGTAAGGGGTTATTTTTGAGATAATACAATATAAAGAATAGCTTATCTTCCATTGAGCCTAGTTTTGCATTCTGTTTTTCTGAGTAGGCACGTAAACGAAGTTTACCCGAATAAGTGTAATAACGCATCTGATAGAGCCACTTTTCTTCAAAACTCTTGAATAAAACTAAAAATTCAGGCACTGTTAAACTTGTTAAACTTAAAAACTGTGTTGCATTTTTTGATATTTCTTGATAACTTAACATATGAAGTTGAGGGTTAGTGATTTTTTGGTTTTGACGCTTAAAATTATCACTTTTTTCTCAACTTCCTTTTTTTTCGAAAAACTCGCAAACTTAATTTCCTTCTTTTATATAATGTCTATTAGCTTCAGTTTCAGATTGGTTGCTTTGTGCAGTTGAGCAGGCATTGCCAAGGAAGAGAACAAGCCCTAAACAAGTAAAATACAGTTGTTTTTTCATAATAAAATTCAATTAATTTTGCTTTCATAACTGCTCTAGGCACAAATTAGTTAATTGAGTCTGTCATTTAGTTGTCATTATGGTTTTTTTATGGTTAACTTGTCGAGCTACGCAGTAAAATCAAGCAACAAGTCAACAATAAGACAAGCCAACAAAGAAACAATCAAATTTGTACGAGAACCGATTTTTATGGAATTTTGTGTAAGTTAAGAAATGTTTGCTTATTAAATCAAAATCAAAATGGCACTTTGCGCAAGCTACCACAAGCATCTGTTAAATTTCAAATTCGGGGCGGGTACTTCGCGAGGTACACTCACCACACACACAGTCTATTACCTCAAAATTTGGGGTGAAGCCCAGCCCGAAGTAGTTGGGATAGGTGAAGCAGCTCCCCTCAAAGGATTAAGCATAGATGATAGGGTCGACTTTGAAACAGAGGTACAACACCTTTGCAAAGCCTTGCATGGCATTGAATGGCAAGCAGATGAAGATTGGATATTAAATTTTGCAGGAGATTTTGTGGCAGATAATCTTCCTTCGCTTCGCTTTGCTTTGGAGGTAGCATTGCTTGACCTCAGCAAGGGAGGCAAACGGCAAATTTTTGACAACGATTTCTACAAAAGTACCTACAGCCTGCCCATCAATGGCTTGATATGGATGGGTACGCCTGAATTTATGCTCCAACAAATAGAAGATAAACTTGCCCAAGGTTTCAAATGTATCAAAATGAAAATAGGTGCAATTGATTTTGAGCAGGAACTGGCTTTGCTAGACTATATTAGAGAAAAATATACTCCCGAACAGATCACCCTCCGTGTAGATGCCAACGGAGCCTTTAAGCCCACAGAGGCACTTCATAAGCTTACCCAACTTGCCCATAGAGGCTTACACTCCATAGAGCAGCCCATAGCTCCGCATCAAGAAGAAGAAATGGAAGTACTTTGCCAGCAATCGCCGCTTGCCATTGCCCTTGATGAAGAACTTATCAATATTCAAGATGATTTTGTAAAAGAAGATATGCTTGCTACCATTCGCCCTCAATTTATCATCTTAAAACCTACCCTGCTAGGCGGGCTAAAAGCTACCCAACATTGGATACAACTTGCCGAAAAACTAGGTGTAGGTTGGTGGATTACCTCTGCCCTCGAGTCTAACATTGGATTGAACGCTATCTGCCAATTTACTGCAAACTACCGACCTCAGCTACCCCAAGGGCTAGGCACAGGCAGTCTTTACTATAACAATATCACTGCGCCTCTTGAAATCCAAAAAGACCAGATTACGTACAATGCTAACAAACCTTGGAATATCAATTTTTAGCAGTTGCTAGTAGCCCAAGTAATCAGATACAGAACTTTAAACACCAAAACAAATGCTCAACAAAAAACTTACCCGCATTTTATCCATTGATGGAGGAGGAATCAGAGGCATTATTCCCGCTCAGATTTTAGTAACCCTAGAAGAGATGCTCAGGCAGCGTACAGGAAGACCTGATGTGAAAATTGGAGATTACTTTGACCTTATAGCAGGTACTAGCACAGGCGGAATATTAACTTGTATCTACCTTACCCCTGATAAACTAGACAACCAACGCCCTCGCTTTAGTAGCGAAGATGCCGTCAGCCTCTATATGGAGCATGGAGGAGAAATATTTAATGTGCCTTGGAAAAAGAAAGTGATGAGTGCCAATGGCTATCTTGACGAAAAATACCCTTCTGAGCCAATAGAGAGTGTTTTAGATAGCTACTTTGGCGATTTAGAACTCAAACAACTCATCAAACCCTGTCTGATTACCTCTTATGATGTGTATGATAGCAAGGCTCACTTTTTTACACAGCAAGATGCAAGACAAAGCGAAGGAAAAAATTTTTATGTTAAAGATGTAGCAAGAGCTACTGCTGCTGCACCTACTTATTTTGAGGCTGCCCTCGTAACTTCTATGTCGGGAGTTTCTTATCCACTTATAGACGGAGGCGTGTTTGCTAATAATCCTTCACTTTGCTCCTATGCCGAAGCGCGCCAATGGGATTTTGGACCTGATAAGCTCAAACCCAATGCCGCCGAAATGATGATTTTTTCTATTGGCAATGGAGGCTCTACTAAGATGTATTTTCCTCATGAAAAAGTGAAAAATTGGGGAACGTTAGAATGGATTAAGCCACTTATCAATATTATGATGTCGGGTGTAAACCAAACTGTGGACTATCAACTCAAACAAATCTACCAGGCCGTAGGGCGACCTGAGCAATACATCAGAATAGAACCTACCTTAAACAATGCCAAATCAGATATGGATGATGCCTCTTCTAAAAACCTAGCCGCACTCAAAGAAGCGGGCGTCAAAGCCACCGAGCAGGAAGAAACCATCACCAAGTTAGAAAGGGTTGTCAGAATGTTGATTGATAATCATTAAAGAAAGTGTAAATTATGAGCTGTGCAATGTTGTTCTCTACAACTTTCATTGTCAGAAACTTCACAAGTTAAAATAACCGAAATTGTTATTTGTATTTTCCTAAATACTTTTTGTAAACTCTTCCAAAGATGTACTTGAAGGAGCTACAAGGTTTTTTTGCACCTTAAAAGCAAACTTTGGGCTTACTTCAAATATACCAGCAGTTTGGGTTGTATTTAGTATTGGTTAGGCAAGAATTTTTTAAATATATTGTTGGGCTGCCGATTATTTAACCAACGCCATTAGGAGATATTTTTTCTGAGGTTTCTTTTTCTTCCACTTTTTTTGCTTTCGGAGGATAAGATTTGTAGCCCAATTTTTCTAGTGCTACTTCTTTGAATACTCTAAAACCTAGCTCAGGGCGGTAGCTATGGATTTCTGTTACATCTAGGGCTTTCATAAAGTCTAAGATTTCACGCGTAACTACTTGCCCTGGCACCAACACAGGAAACCCAGGAGGATAAGGCGTTACAAAGTTTGTAGAAACGATTTCTCGCTCAGTCTCCATTTCACGTTCGCAATCTTCAATTTTGAGGTATTCACAATAATCTTCTTCATAAGCATAAAAATACGCATCACGGATATTGCCCTCAGAAGTATCCCAATGCGAGCGGAAAGCAGCATGAAAATAACTAAAATTAGGCAAAGGGGGCAGATTTTGGGTAAGTGATTGAATGGATTTTTGGTGTAGCATCATTTCAGCAGGGTTGTAAGAGCGGGTCTTTTCTTCTATCTGCTCGGCTACTTTGATGAGTGCGCTCACCAGATAAGTTACTGAACTACGGGTGGTGCCTATGTTGGTCATAAAAAGCACTGTATTGCGTGTAGTCTTATTAATCTGAATACCAAATTGATTCATTAGAAATTCTCTTTTGAAGTTATCGCCATCAATGCCAGTTTTACCTATATAGAGTGTGATTTTGGTGGGGTCAAGCACAAACTCGTCATTTTCCCAGGCTTCGTTCATCTGCATCCAGCCTTCTTCGGCATCAAAATAGACCTCTAGTCCAGAGCTACGGTAATTTTCGGGAATAAATTGCCCAACAGTAAGCACTTCAAAATACTTACTCAATAATGGGTGAATGGTGATTTTTTCACGCAAATTCATGGCCATTTCTATGCTTTTCTCTACCATTTCATAGCCTTCAAACTCCACTTGCCTTCTGCCTATGTCTAGCGAAGCTACAATCTGATAGTTGGGCGAGGTAGAGATGTGGGTCATGTATGCCTCTTGAAAGGCATCTTCGGTTTTGCGTTTAAACTCCTCATCATAGATATGTATCATAGAGCCTTGTCTGAAAGCAGTCAGGGTTTTGTGTGTAGATTGCGTAGCATAGACCCTTATTTTTACCTTGTCGGGGTCGGGAAGATAGTTGGCTATTTCTTCACCATTCTCTTTTGGTTTTCCGTAGAGGGTTTCATAATGTTGGCGATAAGCTTTACTTTTGTATTTTTTAGAAAGTTTATCTGCACAATACATGGCTGTCCGTTGGCGATAAACAGGCGTAAAACGCGCAAACCCAAACCAAGCCTCGTCCCAGAGGAAGACCATGTCAGGCTTAATAGCTAGAATCTCTTCCATCACTCGCTCTACATTATAGACAAACCCATCAAAAGTACAGTTGGTCAAAATCATCATTTTGATGCTGTCCAGTCTGCCTGCTTCTTTAAACTCGTAAAGTTTTTCTTTGATGTCTTCTAAAGGAACTGCCCCATACATAGAATAATCTACAATAGGGTAAGAGTCAAGATACACTACTTTTGCACCCATCATCACCAAACCATAGTGATGCGATTTATGGCAATCTCTATCCACTAGCACTACATCACCAGGACGCACGATTGCCTGCAATACAATTTTATTGGAGGTAGAAGTACCATTGGTAACAAAAAAGGTTTCTTTAGAGCCGAAAGCACGTGCAGCATACTGTTGTGCTTCTTTGATGCTACCTTTGGGCTGTAAGAGAGAATCAAGCCCGCCCGTGGTGGCAGAGGTTTCTGCCAAAAAAATACTTCGCCCATAAAAATCACCTAGACTTTTAATCCAATTAGATTTAAAGACCGAATTGCCACGCGAGAGCGGCATAGCGTGAAAAACACCTGTGGGTTTTTGGCTGTAGCGTCTGAGCGCATCAAAAAAGGGCGTAGTGTATCGCTCTCTGATGCCTCGCAATATGCTGAGGTGCAAGTCTTGAATATCCTCTTGCCTGTAAAATATTCTTCTGAAAAGTTTGAGTGTACTTGTTTTGAGCTGGCTTACTGCGGTACTTGTGATATAGTAGAGGTCTATCTCGGGTCTAAACTCTTTGAGTAAACGCCCCAGTATTGGACCTGTATGATGTGCTTCACTTTCTAGGCTATCAAATTGAGGAATTGCTGCCAAAAACTGAGTAACGCTGCTCAAATCATTGGGTGATTGGATTGGAATATCCTGTCTGATGAGTGTAGATTGTATATTAGGATTAAAAAGCAGAGCAATTAAAGCATCTTGAAGCGACTCCACTATCAGTACATTGTAGATAAATTTGTCGTTGGAGTGTTGTACTTCTTTAAAGCTATCAACCAAGTTACTTTCTTGCTCATCAGAGAGGCTATCTACAATCATTACCTCGAAATAATGTCTGCCTTCGTCATATTTTTCTGAGGCACCTTCTTCCAAAATATTATTCAGGTTAGCAATGGCACTTACAGGATTGAGGCGATAGGATTCGCTAGTGAGTGCCTTGAATATATTGTTGAGGGCAAGGTTAAAGGAGTTGAATTCTTGCCTTTGTATCATGGCTTTGAGGCTAGTAATTGCGTTCTTGCCTGGATAAGCCCAGTAGCGTTCTATTACTTCTAGCCTTGCCAGTAAGTCAAAGATAAATTCTTGTTGTGTGGGGGTGAGGTATTTTTTTTCTTTAAGATTAGGTGCTACAAGTTTGAGGTTATTCCAAATATCGAGGCGGTACTGACCTATATTGAAATATTTTTTGGATAAAGATTGAAAATTAGCATTGTCTGAACTTTTATTATTTAATTGCATATACTAATAAGTTGTTTGCAGTGGATATTGTTTTCAAATTTGAGTTTACCGAAATTAAAATATAACATCAAATTATGAAATACATTCAAATAAATGCTGAATAATGAATTAAAACACAAATTTTATTTTAAAACTAGATTATTTTTTTGTTTTCTGCCAAGTGCTGTAGAAATCTAGTGGCATTTTTTGATTGGGAAAATAATGCTTTTCTACTGCTTCTAAGAAAGGATTTTTTGCCTTAAAAGGGTTTAAACTTGCCCATATCCCTTTGCTTTTTGTGGCTTGTCTTTGTCTCAAAAGCCGTAGCATCTCTGTAAGTGGTATATCAATGGGGCAGGTTTCGGCACAGGCTCCGCAAAGTGTAGAGTGTTCTAGCAGGGTAGGAAAAGTTTGGTGGCGAGCAGCTTCAAGGATTACACCAATAGCACCCTTGTAGGCAGGGCTGTCTTTTTTATGAATAAGCTGAGGCACCACAGGGCATACTGTAGCACAAGCTTCGCAGTGAATACACGCCAAGGCTTTGCTAAGCACCTTATGCTGATAAAGCTGGCTTCGCCCATTGTCTAAAATAACGACATCTAAGGGCTTTTGCGCTTCGGTCTCAGGCTGTGGCAAGGCAGCGTGTATCAAAATATGCTGTGGTGCTTGCTGCTTGGCATACTTGTAGGTATCTCTGAGGGTCCAGAAAAGCTCTAAATCCTCTAATTTGGCAATCATCTGCGAAAGTGCTACCATTACAATCTGCCTTGAAGTATGCGAAAGCAAGGTGGGCAACATACCCTCATTGTCAGAAATACTTAAACTACCCGTATTTGCTACCATAAAATCTGCCCCTATGATGCCCACCGCTTCCTTTTTGATTTGTTGATGGGCTTTTTCTCTGAGGTACTGGGCAATTGCTTCTGGTGCAGGGGCGAGCGACTCCACCTTGTCTTTCTGAACAATTGCCTTGTAGAGTTTGCTCAAATCAGGAGCAGTTGCCCATGTTGCTGTGCCAGCATCTGTGTCTTTGCCAAGGTATTGTGCTGCTTGCATGCCAAATTGTAGAGGGATAGTCTCAATGTCTTGGCTTTCTAAAAAAGCCTGAAGTTGAATTTCCTGTAGCACCTCTGCGTGGTTTTGAACTACTTGTGTAGTGTTTTTTTGATGCAGCAGTAGTCTGATGATGTGCTGTGCTTCGGCTTGGTCTGCTGCCCAGTGCACTTTTACGCCACGCCTCGAGAGTACCTGCTCAAACTCAACGAGTAGTGTATCCAGATGAGCGAGTGTTTCTTGTCGAAGATATTTTGCTCGGCTGCGCCCAAGTTCTATGTCTTGAAACTGAAGTGCTGCCTGTGCTTGTAGTGGCTGAATGTATTGAATGTATGTACGTTGTTGCTGGCGTTGCCTCACCTCTTCGCTCAACTTATCACTCTTTTGCTGAAAATTATGTTCGGGTGTTGTCATGGGCTTTCTGACTAATACTCTGGTGATTCTTTTTCTAAAAAAGTGAAAGCTATCATTTTTTAAATGAATCTACAAATAAAATAGAAAAGATTTTAAAGTTTTTTCTGAAAATAGTCAGCATAAGAGCCAATAAGTAAATTTACAACTGCCGACACAAAAAAATCAAACAATTTTATAGAAAATAGGTGTATTTTCGTGTTATGATAGGTAATGACTTTACCTCAAAAAACTGAACTAATCATGAAATTAGGGTATTTTATAGCTTTTTTATTTTTTTCACTGAGTTATGACAGTCTCTGGGCGCAAGGGCAGGCACTGCCTTTGGCAGGTAACAATATTGTAAACAACCATAGTTTTGAGGAGCTAGAAAACTGCCCTGAAGGATACGGGGCAATAGACCAAGCAAGTGGCTGGATAACAGTCAATTTCACCCCCGACCTTTTCCATGAATGTGCCACCGACCCACGCGTGGGTGTGCCGCAAAATTATTTTGGTAC
>CAYZQI010000090.1:0-19666 GCA_964480455.1 uncultured Cytophagaceae bacterium | reverse complement strand
ATCACAAAAATTGTCAAAGAATCAAAATACTTATTTAAAAATACATAAATCGTGTTATTTTTGTATGCTGATTTAACCCAATAGAGATATTTTACTGCCCTTGTACAAAATTTTGAAAATACACTCACAAATAGGGAAAGTATAAATTATGAGTTGTGAAATGTGATTTTTTAATTTATCATAATCAGCAACTTGCAATTAGTAATAACCGAAGTTGTGGTTTACATTTTCCTAAACCCATATTTCTATTTTATTTTGCAATCATGACAGAAAAAGAGATTTTATATACCCTCGCTTTGCACCTCCTAGAAGGAGTTGGAGGGGTAAAAGCCCGCCAACTCATTAGCTACAGTGGCTCTGCCGAAGCAGTTTTCGATCTCCCTCGTGCCAAATTACTCAAAATCCCTCAAATCGGCGAACGCATTGCTAGTACACTCAAAGATGTAAACTTAGTGGCACAAGCAGAGCAAGAACTCAAAAAAGCACAGCAGCAAAACACAAAAATACTTACTTACCATCACCCCGAATATCCCCAACGTCTGCGCCAAATCTATGATGCGCCCTTGGTACTATTTTGCAAGGGCAACACAGATTTAAACAACCCAAAAAGCATTGCCATTGTAGGCACCAGAGAGGCAACCGACTATGGCAAGTCCATTACGGAAGAGATTGTGCAGGATTTACAAAAACACCAAGTGCTGGTGGTAAGTGGATTAGCATACGGAATTGACATAGCCGCACACCGTGCCTGCCTCAAATACAACTTGCCTACCGTAGGGGTAATGGCAAGCGGCACAGATATCATCTACCCCAACGCACACCAGAAAACAGTAGTACAGATGCTAGAGCAAGAAGGCAGTGTTCTCTCTGAAAATAAACTAGGCACTAAACCCGACGCCTCGCGCTTTCCCGCTCGCAACCGCATCATAGCAGGCATGGCAGATGCCGTAGTAGTGGTAGAGGCAAAGGCAAAAGGAGGAGCATTAATTACGGCAGATTTGGCAGTAGATTACAACAAAGAGGTATTTGCGGTGCCTGCCAACTTGCACAAAAGCACCTCTGAGGGCTGCCACCAACTCATCAAAACACACAAGGCCAGTATCTATACCCACATCAAAGATTTAGAAGCGTTACTTAATTGGGCAGGTGCACACACACAGCCCAACTTCAATACCCTCTCGCTCGAGCAGGAACTCAGCACCTTGCAGCCCATTGAACAAAAGATAGTAGCGGTACTTATGCAACAGCCCACAAAGCCTTATCCCATTGATGAACTAAGCTGGTTTGCACAGACACCCATTCAGCAAGTCAATGCCGCAGTACTCAATCTTGAAATTTTGGGCTTCGTGAAAGCCTTACCGGGTAAGAAATACATACTTTTTTCAACATTTAAAAAGTAATTCGTAAAATCATGGCAAATTATTACCAAATATTTGGCGTAGCGCCCAATGCCAGCCTACAAGAAATAAAAACGGCTTATAAAAAACTTGCACTCCAGCATCACCCAGACCGCAACCCCAACGACCCACAAGCAGAAGAAAATTTCAAACATATCAATGAGATTTACCAAACCCTCTCAGACGAATACAAAAGAATGGCGTATGATTACCTTTTGCTCTACCAAAGCCAGCAAATCAGGCAAACTATATACACAGCCTCTCCATACAGCCCTGCCCCTCACCGAAGCTATGCTAACCAAAATACAACACAAAAAGCAAATACCTCTCAGCCTACAGTGTCGTATAGCACAAAAATCAAAGTTCTACTCATTACGCTTGTAGCCCTTTTTACAGTAGCAATTATGGGTTTTGTATTGTATAAATTTGCAAAAACAAACAATGAACAAAATATGCTCAAAACGGCTCGGCAATATATCAAAGACCAAAAACCATTACAAGCCCTTAACCTACTGAATACACTCTTAGAAAAAAACCCAACACAAATGGACGCAATTTTGATAAGGGCTAGGTTGTTTGTAGCCATACAAAACCATTGGCAGGCTCTTCAAGACCTTAATGTATTGCTCTCTAATGAAAAATACTCCACCTCCGAAGTTTATTTCTTGAAAGGCAAATGTTTATTTTTTTTATATAATTTTGAAGAGGCAAATGTAAGCCTTGAGAAAGCCATTCAATTAGACCAAACTCAAGCAGAATACTATGGCATGCTTGCTATAGTACAAAAAAAACAAAACTTAGACAGCGAAATAATCTGTGAAAATTGGAAAAAAGCTCAAGGCACGCGCAAAAACTTTTATTTTGAAGAGATGCAAGAATTTTGTCAATAAAGTAAAACTTCACTACAATTTATAATCGTAAGAAAAGTTAAAATAACATAATATATCCATTGCTCCTGATAGATTAAGTGTTTGAATAATATTTTGTTGTTTGCCATCTTTGTTTATTACTTTTTGCTTGATATTACTTAAAATAGAGCATTTAAACCACTTAATTGTTTAGGATAAAATATGTATTACCATCACCTCAAACTCCGACTTAGGGTATTTGATCTAAAGAACAAAAATCTACTTGTTACTTGTTTGCTCATTGTGTGTTTATCGAGTGGTGTCTTTGCGCAGCACAGAACTCCTATTTCCACAGATTTACAATCTGGTGCTAACTCAAGTGTACCCAGCGGACTTACCAACATCGACGGGAAACTAATTCTGCGTGCAGGTGTCAATACGGTAGGCTTCGAGCCTTTTACACACTTTACAGTTTCGCCCTTTTTTAACAACATGCGGCTTGTAGCCGACATCTACCGCCGAAACCCACCTACTGCCGATACCTCTCCAGGCAACGGCTCAGACCCTCGGTGGTTTGTAGAACACAATGGGTTTGCTTACTACATTGCCAATGACAAAATAGGGGCTACCGAGCGCAGAGGAGTACTTTACCGAAGTTTTATCTCTACTGCACCTTTCAGTACAGAAAACAGAACTTGTTTTATCAAGGATATTTTCCCAGGAGGCGATAGCGAAGCCAGCTATCTCACCAGTGTAGGAAATCACATTTATTTTGCAGCAGTAGGCAATGATGGAAGTGGAGTAGAACTCTGGAGAAGTGATGGAAACACCCTAGGCGAAAGTGCTCCCCCACATCTACCTACCTGTAACAATGAAGGAGGAGAAGTCATCAGAGTTAGTAATATCAATGCAGCAGGTGGCTCTTTCCCCAAACTTTTAGCAGCCATCAATACAGATGCAGGCCTAAAACTCTTGTTCTCGGCCGATGATGGAGGAGGTGCAAGCAGCACAGTGGACATCAACCGTGAGCTATGGGCACTTGATTATGCCACAGGCACTATCCAAATGTATGAAATCAACCCTAGTCCCACGGGATCTTCTAATCCAATAGGCTTTACAGAATACAATGGGAGTGCTTATTTCTTTGCACGCACCAGCGACACGGGAGCTTACCAGCTTTTCAGATTTGATGGCACTACCCTCAGCAACATCAGTGGAAGCAGTACCTTGGCTACCGCCATAGTAGATGTCAATGTAGCCATGGAAGTCTCTAATGGAAAACTTTTTTTAGTAGCAAGTGATGCCACAGATGGCAAAGAACTTTGGTCTTTTGATGGTACTACTGCCGTAAGAGTACGCAACATCAACACTGGCTCGGCAAGTTCAAACCCTGATGAACTCACAGATGTAAACGGCACACTGTTTTTTGCGGCTACCAGTGCTGCCAATGGAAGGGAGCTTTGGAGAAGTGATGGCACAGAAGCTGGAACCCTGCTTGCCAAGGATATTGCCCCCTTTGCTAGTTCCTCAGGCCCTACCTTGCTCACCAAAGTTGGAAATTATCTCTATTTTTTTGTAAACAACCCTATCTTGACTGAACGAAGAAATTTATGGGTAGCAGACCCCCGCATACTGTCTTGTGGTTCTGCTACCGAACAAAACAACCAAATCAGGCTGTTTTATAGCTTTTTCAATGATAGAGGCGTAGAACTTAACCGTGCTAGGCCTGGCTTGCCTCCAGCCATCAACCAATCTGAAATGATTGCTGTGGGAGATAATTTTTATTTTACTGCCATTGGCTTTAACGCTACCTCACACATAGGACAAGAAACATGGTTTGTAAGAGCCTGCCCCAAAATTACTTTTGACTACAATGCCGACCCTACTGCCAACAATACCATCTGTGGAGGGCAAGGAACCATTGCACCCATTATCACTTTTGACCCCAATACCAGCAATCAAATATGCCCCAATGGCAACTGCTTTTGTAGTGATAACCCTAGCGTAGTTATCGACCCGAACACCGGAGAGATAGATTTAGCGGCTACACCCTCCAATATCACCGCCAACATCACCTACATTTACACTGAAGCAGATTGTAGGGTAGTTAAAACAGTACAAATCACCATTCAAGAGGCTACCGAGGTTACTACCAATGTCAATACACTGGCAGGAAGCTCCGCAGGCTTTGCCAATGGAATAGGCACTGCGGCAAGGTTCAATTTTGGAAACCTCTCTACGCCTTTCGGGATTCCTGATGTGGACAGCAACATTGGTCTGGCGTTTTCTGCTGATGGTACTAAGATGTATGTAGCAGACGAAGTCAATCATTGTATTAGAGAAATAGACCTTGCCACCAATGAAGTTACTACACTCTCTGGTGTACCAGGGGCTTTCGGAGGTCCCTCTGAGGGACGTTTTAATAGACCCACAGGAATTGATGTTGATGCCTTTGGAAATATTTATGTAACAGATAAAAGCAATCACCTCATTAGAAGAATAGACCCTGTTACTGGTATTTCTACTGTTGTGGCTGGTGATCCTTCTATTCCTGCACCTTCTGGTGCTGACCAAGACAGTGAAAACCCCTTGCAGGCACTCTTCAAATCACCCTCCGACCTTGTGGTAGCTCCCGACGGCACAATTTATGTCGCAGACCGAGGTAATCATAAAATCAGAAAAATAGCTCCCAACGGTGTAGTAAGTACTCTTGCAGGTGCGCCAAGCACCGAATCTACCAAGCAAGGCTACATAGATGCCACAGGCGCTACTGCAAGATTCTATTTCCCTAGTGGCTTGGCACTGGATAATGCAGGCAATCTCTTGGTAGCAGATATGTTCAATCACCGCATTCGCAGGGTAACGCCCGCTGGAGTAGTAACCACTTTATCAGGAGGAGGTCCTTCTGACATCAGCCCCAGAGATGCAATAGGCGATGCCACAGATGCTAGGTATTATTTTCCGGCAGATGTAGCAGTAGCACCCAACAATGATATTTTTATTGTGGATAGAAGTAATCATAAGATAAAACTCCTCTCTGGAGGGCAAGTAAGTTTATATGCAGGTACAGTACAAGGCTATGAAGATGGTGCAGCCACAAGCATGGCAGAGTTCAACTATCCTTCAGGCATTGCACTCACAGGTGCATCTTTGCCAGTCATTCTGGATAAAAATAACCAGAAAATTAGAGATGTAGAAATCGTTAATCCCGTAGGAGACCTGACCGCCCCCAATGCTGTCTGCGGTACAGGAAGTGCAAGCAGTCTTACACTCGAGCTTATCAACTATCCTGATGCACCAGACCCCGAACGCATTGTGCGTTGGGAATCTTCTACCGATGGAGGAAATAGCTGGATAGACCTAGGTAATGCACAAGATGCTACCTATAGCCCTGCTACCGACCTCACCGAGAACACGCTGTTTAGAGTTATTGTAAGAGAAGCCGTTTGTGGAGAAATTCCCTCAGGAACAGCCTTTGTGAGGGTAAACACCCCTGAACCACCTACAGCCCTAGGAGATACTACTTGTGCTGACCCAATGGGCGGAAATGTAACCCTCACCTTGGTAGCCAGCGGAGGTGTTTCAGATGATGAATATGTATGGTATGATGCGGCTATGAATAACCTCGGCAATGCCAATGATACCCTTACAGTGAGCATTGCTGCTACCACGCAATATTTTGTAACCATACAAAAAAATGGTAGCTGTGAATCATCTGCTATCGAGGTCAATGCCGTAGTAGAGCCCCTGCCTAACCCTAGCATCACTGCTGGCGGCGAGGCTTGTGCATTAGGTACGCAAGTATATAGTACTGCGCTCAATGCCGACAATATCTATACTTGGACAATTACCGAGGGAGTCATACTTCCCGAAAATTCAAATACTGTTACAGCAGCCAACCGAAATGAAATAGAAATCGCTTGGAACAATGTAGCAGTAGGCACTATCCAATTAAGAGAAGAAACATCTAGTGGATGTTTTAGAGAAATCACCGAAAATATCAACATTAACCCATTGCCTACCCCCTCCATTACTGCTGATAACCCAAGTGCAGAAGCTTGTATCAATGAGTTGCGTGTTTACAGTACGCCTAATGTGGCAGGTAATTCTTATCTTTGGACAATTACGCCTGCTGGCAGTGCCAACATAGAAAGTGGTCAAAATACAAATGAAATCACGCTTACTTGGCTCAGTGATGGAGCAATTACTGTAACCGAAACCATAGATGCCACAGGCTGCCAGGCTACCTCAGCATCGTTCAATGTGAATGTAAATCCATTGCCTAATATTGTTATGAACCTCCCCGCAGTAGGCAACGGCGGTGTAGTGTGTCTAGGAGATACCATTGTGCATAGCATTGATGATAATCCAGACTATAGCTTCGTTTGGACATTTGACCCCACCGCAAGTGTAAACATTTTGAATGGTGAAAATACAAATGAGGTAACCGTTATTTGGCTTGCCGATGGAGAAGTAACACTTACAGCTATTGACAATGTAACAAGCTGTCAGGTAACTACCAACCCACTAACAGTTACGGTAAGTCCTATTCCTACACCTACCATTACCGCCAATGAACCTAATCCAACGGTTTGCGATAATGAACAGCGTAGCTACAACACCCCAGCAGTGGCAGGCAATTCCTATCAATGGACGGTTGTGCCTGCAAGCAGTGCCAGTGTAGTGAGCGGAGCAGATACAAATGAAATTACCGTAGTCTGGTTGGCTGACGGCGAACTGACCGTAACCGAAACTATAGACGCTACGGGTTGCCAAGCTACTTCTGCCCCCTTTTTAGAAATTATTAGCCCTCTCCCTGCTCCAGAGATTGTATCTGTCAATCCTGCCTCAATTGTCTGTGAAGGGGAAGAACGAATTTATAGCGTAACCAATAATGCAGGTAATTCTTATCAATGGACAGTAAACCCCATAGCAAGTGCTACTGTGGTAAGCGGGGCGGATACTCACGAAATCACGGTCATTTGGCTCGCCGATGGCGAATTAACCCTCACTGAAACCATAGATGCTACAGGCTGTGAAGCTACTTCTAGCCCCTTCACTGTGGTAGTAAGCCCGATTCCTACACCAAGTATTACCCCCGATAACCCTTCTGCTGAGGCTTGTGATGGGGAAGAACGAACATACAGCGTGGCTGATATAGCAGGTCATTCTTATAACTGGGAAGTAACTCCTGCTGGAAGTGCCAACATTATCAGCGGGCAAGGTACAAATCAAATCACCTTGACTTGGCTTGCAAATGGCGACCTCACTGTTACTGAAAGTGTAGATGCTACCAATTGTGAGGCTACTGCTACGCCTTTTAGTGTGGTAGTCAATCCACTGCCCACGCCCAGCATTAGTGCTTTAAATCCTAATCCAACAACATGCGTTGATGAAACTCGTGTTTACAATACACCTAATAATCTCGGAAGCAGTTATCAATGGACTGTTAGCCCTGCGGAAAGTGCAACCATAGTAAGTGGTGCAGATACCCACGAACTGACCGTTATCTGGCTGACTGATGGTTCACTCACCGTAACCGAAAACATTGATGCTACAGGTTGCCAAACTACTTCTGCTGCTTTTGATGTGATTACCAGCCCTTTGCCTACACCTAGTGTAACGGGTGAGGTGCTTGTTTGTCAAAATGATATTGAAACTTATCAAGTAGTAAGCGTTGCAGGCAATACATATAGTTGGAATTTGCTTTCAGGTGGTACAATTGACGGAGTAAATGACCAAAACACCGTGAACATCAATTGGAGTGATGTAGGTTCACATACCTTAGAAATCACTGAAACCAATACTGCCACAGGCTGTAATACAGTAGCCACTATCGAGGTAGAGGTAGGCGAAGTACCCACTCCAGTAATTACAGGTGATTTGGTAGGTTGTGAAAGCTCGTCAGTTGGCTACTCCATTGTAGCTACTACCAACAACATTACTTGGGGCATCACCAACGGCACTATCTCATCTGGGCAAGGCACAAACACCATTACTGTATTTTGGAATGAAGGTGCTACCACAGGCGAAATCTCTGTAACTGAAACCAATCCCACTACACAATGTAGCCAGACTGTAACAGAGAATATCACACTGAATCCTAAACCTACGCCTACAATCACGGGTGAGCCTTTGGCTTGTCAAGGTGATCTAGCAACTTACGCTGTGGAAATAGTTGGTACAGATACTTATACTTGGAACGTAACAGGAGGTACTTTTACGGGGCAAGGTACTAATGAAATAACCGTAACTTGGGGAACAGATGCTACAGGCATTGTGAGCATTACCCAAACTACTGCCGAAAGTTGCGACTCTACGGCAGCACTCAATGTCAATTTGATTGCCCAGCCCGATCCAAGTATTACAGGCGCACAAGTTTTGTGCGCAGGTGAAACAGCTACTTATAC
Organism: uncultured Cytophagaceae bacterium; assembly: GCA_964480455.1. Taxonomy (GTDB): domain Bacteria; phylum Bacteroidota; class Bacteroidia; order Cytophagales; family Microscillaceae; genus JAABSX01. The sequence goes on along the minus strand of CAYZQI010000090.1, from coordinate 11,011 downwards.
TACTTCAGTAGCTCCAACAGGGCAGACCTACAATTATCTATGGAATATAACGGGCTTAGGCACGATTGTAAGTGGGCAAGGTACGAACCAAGTAGAAATTGTCTGGGATGAGATGATTACCGACCCGAACTACCTTACGGTTACTATTTCGGTGGAAGGCTCAAGCTGTAGTGCTACCACGCCTATTCCTTTTGATGCAGGTAGCTTCCCCGTTACGCTCAATCCGCTTCCAAATCCTGTAATCACATCCGTAGATAACCTAGCTTGTGAAGGAGAGGTAATTAGCTATACCACTCAAGATGCTTACGAAGCTACACATACTTACACTTGGACAGTTGCGGGAGGCACTTTTGTGGCAGGTACAAATCCCAATGAAATCTTGGTAACTTGGGGAACTAGCGGCACAGGTACTGTCAATCTTACCCAAACTACTGCCGAAAACTGCCCAAGAAATGCAGCAGCTTTTGAGGTAACAATTACAGGCTCGCCCGCACTACCCACAGCAGAAAATAAATACCTCTGCGATACCAGCCTTGATGTGGTGCTGGAGGCAAACGAACCTACTGCACAAGTCTATAACTGGTACACGTCCCAAACCGAGCCCACGCCCTTTGACAATGGGGCTTCCATTACAGTAAGTGGCATCACAGCTACTACAAGCTACTGGGTAAGTGGCATCAATGCTGCAGGCTGCGAAGGGCCAAGGCAAGAAGTCATCGTTGAACTTAACCCTACTGATTTACCTTGGAATATTGAAGCACTCACTTTTAATGCCGATAGCTGTATTGCAGTAGCAGGTGATTCTCCCTCTGGAAGAATAGAACTCTCTGTCAGTCAAGAAAATCCACCATATACTTTTGAATGGACAAAAGATGAAGATGCAGGCTTCACTGCCAATACAGCGACCATTACAGGGCTTACCAGAGGTACTTATCGTGTAAGTGTAAGAGATGCAGGAGGCTGTAGCCGCGAAGAAGTGTATTTGATTGAAGAAGACCTCAAAGAAATCACAGATGCTGAAATCACCACAGAATCGTTCATTGATGAAAACGGAATTGTAGTAGTAGGTCTTGGAGATGATTTTTCACTTACTGCCTCAGCCACCGATGCTGCTGAATTTGTATGGCTCGATGAAGCAGGCAACGAAATAGGCAATGAGGCTACACTCAGCTTTACAGATTACCAAGTAGAAAATCAAACCTATACGGTCATCATCACCAATGATAGAAACTGCCAAGCAACCCTCACCATAGAAGTAAATGCCATTTTGCTTGAACTTTTTGTTCCAAAAATGTTTTCGCCCAATGGCGACAATAACAACGAACTCTTCAGAATCTATGGAAATGGCATCAAAACACTCAATCTAAAAATCTATAACCGCTTGGGCGAGCTTATTTATGAAACCAATCAATGGGTAGAAGGAGAGGAAACTACGGGCGGCACACCTATCGGCTGGGACGGGCTACACAAAGGAAAACCTCTCCCGAGTGAGGCCTATATTTGGTCTGTTGAAGGCCAGTATGTAAACCAAAGAAAGATTAGCTTCCAAGGTAAAAATACGGGAAATTTTCTGTTGGTGCGTTAATTGCAATGTTATGATCCTAGTGGTTTTGGAAAAACAAAAAGAAATGTATCAATCAAAAAACCTAGTAAATAAATGCTTTGTATTATTTGCTTTTTGGGTGATGGTGTCGCTGCCATTGCCTAACAAAGCACAGAATGTAAACTTTACGCAGTTTGGGCAAGCACCCGCCCAAACTAACCCCGCCATGATTGCCACCAGCAATCAGACCCAAGTGATTTTTAACTACCGTAGCCAATACATAAGTGCAGGTCCTGCTTTTGAGACACCCATGGTTTCTTTGATTTATCCTATCATTAAAAGACAAAGTATGCGTAGAGCAGCCATAGGACTTTCAGTAATGCAAGACCAAACAGGCGAGGGAGGTTTACTAACTACGACCGGGGGATTGCTGACAGCTGCCTACAACTTTCAGTTGGCACAGCCCGATTCTAACAAACAATACATTCCCTTTTTGAGTGTGGGTGCACAGGGGGGCTTTTTCCAGCGACGCGTTAATGAAGGGGTATTGACCTCTGACAATCAATGGAATGGTACTTTTGTGCCAAGTCTGGGGCTGGGAGAGCCTAGCATTGACAGTGATTTGTTCAATGCTTCACTTTCATTTCCCTTGTTCAATGCAGGTTTGTTTTTTTATACTGCTGATTTATGCGGACGTGTAAAAGCGTATGTGGGTTTGGGCGTTCAAAATCTTAACCAACCCAATGTAGCTTTTTTTTCTGAACTAGACAAACTCGTGCCGCTTTATACTGCCGTAGCAGGTTATGGATTTGATATTCAAGATAAATTCACCATTCAGCCTAACTTGCGCTACTTGCGCCAAGCAGGGGCTTCTGAGCTACGCATAGGCTCAATGTTTTATTATAATTTTGGCTTTGGGGAGGGTTTTCTTGGAGAAGGCAATGCTGGAGTAGGTGTTTGGTATGATAGTAATACTGATATTATCCTGACCCTTCAAGTCAATCAACCCAAATACAGCATAGGTTTTAGTTATGACATGGGGGCATTCTCAAGTCCAAAAGTTACGGGTAGCGGTGCTTTTGAAGTATCGCTCGGAATTAAATTTGGTAAACGCTGTCTTAAAACAGGTCCTCCACGCAACAAAGAATACATCATGGATACTACCGTGGTAGAAGTGCAAACCCCACTGGGAGATAGCCTCTACACATTGGTTTCTACCATTGATGGCAGAGAAGTACTCAAAACAGATACCATAGACCGCAAATTTGTACCTGATGAAAATTCTGCCATGCGTATCCCTACCGAAGACGACCTCAAAGTATTCAAGCGAAAAGCCTTCTTCTATTATGTCAGTGATGACATCAACAAAGCAACGGCCGCATTGCTAGAAGAAGTAGTAACAGTTATGCAGTTATTCAAAGGAATTAAAATAGAACTTGCAGGGCACACCTGCAATATTGGGGCTTCCGAAGGAGACAATGAAACACTTGCTATTCGGCGTGCCACAGCAGTCAGAGAGTTTTTGACCAAAAGAGGCGTAGCCCCCGAACGTATCACCATTACAGGATTTGGTTCTACGCGCCCTATTCTATCTAACAAAACCGAGTACGGGCGCATCAAAAACCGCAGGGTGGAGTTTGAAATACTGGAAACTGGTGCAGAAGGAGGAAAATAGCACCAAGAATTACAGCGTAGTTGATTGTGATAAGTTAAGCTAAAAGATGTAAATTTGCATTGCCTCCACAAAGGATTGGCTGTAAAAAATTTATATTGAGAAATAATATTGTCATTATCTATGCCAAAAGCTAAACTTTCAGATTTTAAAAAATACATTGTCGAAATGAATGAAGCTCAACTCCGCAATGAGCTAGTAAAACTTTTCAGCAAAATCAATCAAGTGAAAGACTTTTATGCACAAGACTTGCTCAGTGATGAAGACAAGAAGAAAGTGTTAGAAGAATGTAAAGAGAAAATCTATAAAGAATTCTGGACATCTTCTGGCAACCCCCGTAAACCTAGCAATGCCAAAATCAGAACACTTATTAGCAATTTTGAAAAAATATCATCAGACCCCTCTCTCACCGTTGAGTTGTTACTTTACAGAGTAAGAGTAGCCACAGAGTTTGCCAATGATTTTGGTGGTGCGCCTGATGGTGTGTACAGTTCCTCCTCCAATGCTTTTGAAAAAGCAGTAGCCCTCATCTACGAATATAATTTGATTGATAAGTTCAAAGACCAGTGTGAAGATTTGTTTGGGTTTGATAATTTAGACTATTGGTACGCTGAATCTCTAGAAGAAATCTATGAAAATGTTTTTGGGGAGTGATTGGGGAGATTATGCTTGAGAGTGGGGTGAGCTATTCCAAGCAATTTTGAACATAAAAATAAATAAATTAACACCCTAAAACTTGGTTACTTTATTTGTTTGATGTATTTTTAGGCAACTATTATTTACTTACATACAAACATGATAAAATTATATGCTACTACTTTGCTATTAGTGTGTGCAATCAGCGTACAAGCCCAGCAAATCACTAATATTCGTGCTGAACTCAACAAGCTCAAAAGAGTTATTAGTATTACTTACAACCTAGATGCTCAAGACAAAGAACACTTCAAACAATTCTTTGAGGTACAAGTGTTTATATCTCTGGACAGTGGATTGAGCTTCAGCCCTCCGCTTGAATCTTTGAGAGGAGAAACCAAAAAAGTAAGAACAGGCTTAGGCAATCAACTTTTTTGGAACTACTACAATGAAATGCCTGATTTCAATGGCGATAAAATTGTGTTCAAAATTACAGGAAAGCTCAACTTACAAGAAGAAGAAAAACGCCTCAGCAGACTAGGCACAAGCAGCAGTGCTTTTCAATCTTTGCTCTTGCCAGGTACAGGTAGCAGCAAGGTAAGCGGAAAAAAACCTCGCTGGTGGATTGGCGTAGCTGCTTATGGGCTAGTAGGCAGTGGTATTTACTTCAAGCTCAATGCAGACCAGCAATACAAGGAATACCAAACCGTACGCTCACCCGAACTTGCCAACGAAGCCCTCAGCAAAGCACGTAATCAGCAAAACATAGCACGTATTTGTATCGCTTTGGGTGCTGCTATCTGGGCAGGTGATGTGCTCTACACCCTCATCAAAGGAAGTAAAAACGAAAAAAGAATCAAAGAACTCCGAGAAAGAAGCCAAAATACACCACGCCTCAGCCTGCAGTGGCAAGGTGCAGGAGGGGCTTTGCTGGTGAAATTTTGATATGATTAAGGTATTGATAACTAGATACTTACTATTGAAAATGAATATTTATCCACATTACACATAAAAAAATGAAAACACAGCACAAACGCTTTCACTCTTTTTGGGGTCTGATGTATGGGAGTTTGTTTTTGATGCTTGCCTGCGAAAGCTACGAAAACTTAAATTTGCTCTTTACACTGCCCTCGGGCAACCCAAGCAGCAGCACCGCACAGGCAGAAGGACTCATTACCGACTTCAAAAGCCCTATCATTCAGCACGGACATTGCTACGCACTCAATCCACAGCCTACTGTAAACGACCTCAAAACACAACTTGGCGCAAGAACAGAAAAAGGCACATTCATAAGCACTTTTTTCAGGCTTAAATCCTAATTCGCTCTACTACGTGCGTGCCTACCTCATCACAGATGAAGAAATCAAATATGGCAATCAGATTACCCTACAAACTAGGGAGGAAAATACAGGCATCAAAGATTTTAGGGTAGAGACCGACAGCCGAATGTCTAACATCACCCAACAATCTGCTACGGGCTATGGCACTTTGGTAACAGAGCAAAGCATTAATCTCACCCAACATGGGCACGTATGGGCTACCCAACCTAACCCCAATCTCAGCAACTTTCTAGGTAAAACCGAACTAGGCACACTCAGCATCAGCAACAACCGTGAGTTCTCAAGCAGCCTGACAGGGCTGAGTGCAAGCACTACTTACTATTACTGTGCTTATGCCATTGATAGCGATAATGTAATCTATTATGGACAGGTTCAAGACTTTAGCACCACAAGTAATTAAACACACAAAAATTGAAGGATATGAAAAAGTTTTATTTGTTATTGATGCTAGTGATTTATTGGGGGCTATACAGCAGACCTGTTCAGGCTCAAAATGCCATCTTAACCACTATCTTTGAAGATGACTTTGAAGACAGCGACTTGGTTGACCCTGTAAGCAACTTTAAGCCTGAATGGACTCCAAGACCCAACCTGACAGGTACTAGTGGAATAGTAGATAGATTGGGAGCAATTCAAAATATTAATCCTGTGGGGTTAAACGGTGGGAAAGGGGCAGTACTAGGAAAGACTGCTGGTACAGCTTTTACAACGAACGCGTTGGATTTAGCCATTGATTTAAGTACCTACCAAGATGCCGAGAAAATTGAGTTGAGTTTTTGGATAAGTGAATTTGATGAAACACACCAAGAAGATGGTATTTTTTTAAAAAAACCTGACGGGAGTTTTGTGAAGGTATATAATTTTTCTTGTAGTGTTTGGCGAGGTGATAAATAAATACGGTAAGCTCCCCCCTATTGATATTAAGCAACTTGCAGAGGAACAGAATATTCCCTTAGATGCAAATTTTGTCATTCGTTTCCAACAATATGACGACCGTTATTTTGATGATGATGGTATTATCTTAGATAATATATTGCTTTATGTACCTAATATTGTTTATTTTCCTCTTTCATCAAGTAATAACTTTTATGATGGATTTGAGAATGGTTTAGGTGAGAATTGGACGCATGCCGATGCTTTCCGTAAAGGTGTAACGGGAAATCAAGAAGATATCAAACCAGGGGGAATTGTGGAAGCCTTAGGCAGCATTGGCAACTTTACAGTTACGGGTCTCAATAGTACTACTGCTGTAGCCTTAGGAAGAAGAAATACGGATAACTTTAATAAAACAACCAATGCCTTGGATTTGCACCTTGATTTTTCACAGGCTGAACAAGTAGAGTTAAGTTTTTGGCTTTTGGGTTATCGAAATCCTAATTATGCTGAGAATGGAATATGGTTTAGTGATAATGGAGGAGAAAACTTTGTAAAAGTGTATGATTTTGATTTTGTGAATTGGTCAGATGTGTATGGAAAACTTCCTCCTTTTGATGTAGATGCTCTAGCCCTAGAGAATGGCTTAAATCCTGCCAGCAATCAATTTATTATTCGCTTTCAAATGGCTTGCTTAGACGATTTTACTGATGGTTATGATGGCTTGCTGATTGATGACGTAAAAGTGTATGTACCCAATACGACTTATTTTCAGGTAAGGGCGGATAATCCATTCTCAGATGGTTTTGAAGATAATAACAATGAATTCCGCTCGCATTGGCGGCACGCCAACCCAAGTCTGGGTACAGTTCCTTCTGAGCCTATATCTTCCAGAGTGAGACCTGGGGGAATGGTGGATATCAGAACGACTTATGGCAACAGTTCTAATCTGCAAAATGCTGCCTATGAAGGAGAAGTGGGAGTGGTAATGGGTAGAAGGACAACAGGGCAGATTACGACCAATGCCCTTGATTTGCACCTTGATTTTTCACAAATAAATCCCTCAGAGCAAGTAGAATTAAGCTTCTGGATAAAAGATAACGAAGAGAATACAAGTCCTGAAGATGGGATTTATTTTAGCAATGATGGAGGGGATTCCTTTTATAAGGCTTATGATTTCATCTGTGGGAGTTGGAATTCTTCTATATATGGCAAATTGCCTCCACTCAATATCAACCAACTGGCAGATAGCTTGAATCTTCCACTTACCAATGAATTTATCATACGGTTTCAGCAATCTGATAATGCTTTTGTTTTTAATACATCTAATTTTGGTGATGAGAATGATGGAATCATTATAGATGATGTGCAGGTGTATGTAGTTGGAACGGTTTATAGTACTTTGCCCTTTTCTGATAACTTCAATGACATCAGCCTGCAGTTTAAACCCGAATGGACGCATGCCCATGCCTTTTTAAAAGGAAATACTACACTTACTAATCCTCCATCAACTGAAAACATTCGCCCCGACGGGCGGGTAGAGGTTGCCGCAAGTGTACCTGGAATTACTGTAATTGGTCGGGACAATAGCTTAGGAGCAGTAGCTATGGGCAGACGTTCTGATTGGTCAGTCACCACCAATGCTCTTGACTTGCATCTCAATCTAGCAGAACATCAAGGAGCAGAAGAGGTACTATTAGAATTTTGGATGTGGGACGTATCAGAAGATAATTATCCCCAACAAGGCATTTTTTTTAGCAATAATGGAGGGCAATCTTTTAAAAAAATATTTAGCTTTAATCCAGCAGGAACGCCTAATTCCTACCAATTTTATGAGCTAAATCTGGCAGCACTCATTGCTGATGCGAGTTTAGGTGCTGTACTCACATTTACAGACTCCTGTGTGATTCGTTTTCAGCATCACGGTAGGCATGATTTTCAAGGTACCAGTGCTGGAGGTTTTATCATCGATGATGTTCGAGTATATGCCCCGGGCTTACCTGTGGCAGTAATCTCTTCTAATCAAGGCTTAGAAATCTGCGCAGGCACTTCCGTAACCTTCACCGCCAACATCACCAATCCGGGCAACAATGGCATTTATCAATGGCTTCGCAATGGTTTCAATGTAGGGGTCAATGCCAATACCTATACTACGGCAGCTTTGGAAGATGGAGACATCATTGAGGTCATCTATCAGGCAGACAATGGTTTGAGTACTTCTGTGCCTGTTACTATGACTGTCTTGCCCATTCTCACGCCTTCGGTGAGCATTGAAGCCAATGAAGGCGTAGTTTGTAGCAATGCCAACAATATTCTCAGAGCTATCCCTACCAACGGCGGTGCGATTCCCTCTTATCGCTGGTATTTGAATGATGTAGTACAAAATACTACACTCAGCGAAAATCCTGAAAGACTTTTTACAAGTTTACAAAATGGCGACCGAGTTAGGGTAGATATGTTTTTTAGCTTGCCTTGCTCTTCTATTTCAGGAGAAAGCGTAAGTTCTGCGGAGTTTGTGGTTACACTTACCCCTACCCAAACCCCTACTGTCAGCCTGCAAAGTACAATTGTATCGGGTGAGGCAATTTGCAATGGGCAGAGCTTACAATTTACGGCTTTGACTGCTGTAGGTGGACAAAATCCTGAATATACATGGTTTTTGAATGAACAGGAATTGGCTACTACTTCTAGCAATGTTTACAGCATTGGTAATTTCCCTAACAACACAACGAATATGGTAAGGGTACGACTGCGCTCATCTTATCCCTGTATTCCTGCCAATGCTCAAGAGGTCAATGCTACTTTTACAGTCGTTACACAGTCAAGTATTACCCCAGTAGTGAGTATCAATTCTCCTGTTGGTTTTGATTTATGTCCGGGGCAATTTGTCGTTTTTGAGGCACAGGCTTTGGGCGGAGGTGATGCGCCCTTGTTTCAGTGGTTTGTGAATGATGTACCCGCTACCAGTCTAAGCCCTGCTAACCAATCCTTTCCGACTACCACGTTGCAAGATGGCGACATTGTAAAAGTAAATATGGTTTCGACCTCACCCTGTCCATTGCCCCAAACCGTAAGCTCGCCTCCACAAATAATTAGGGTGATTGAGCCTCAAATCACCATCATCACCTCTCCTCAAGTTTGTGCCAATCAATCTCCAGTCACTTTTACGGCAGAGTTCACGGGAGGAGGCGCAAATCCTACATTTCAATGGTTCATCAATGGGCAACCACGCCCCAACAACAATGACGAGCCTTTTAAATTTACCTTTGATGCTCCAGTAGGCAATGGCGGACAGACCATTCAAGTACGCCTTACGCCCAGTGGCGATTGTGGAGAAGAGGTCTTTGCCCTCTCTCAAACGCTTACCTTGTCGGTCATTCCTGTAGCCCCTACTTCGGTCAGTATTACCTCTGCGGTGGGTTCGGGGCAGTCGGTTTGTGCGGGAGATGTACTTACTTTTACCGCATCTAGTGTCAATGCAGGTACAAATCCAATTTACAAGTGGATAGTCAATGGCGATACTTTACAAGTAAGCAGCAGCAATGTATTTCCTACCAATGCCTTTCTCCCCAATCAAGTCAATCAGATACAAGTTAAGCTAATTTCTTCGCAGGCTTGCGCTTCGCCTGTGGAGAAATTTTCGAATATTTATGAAATCTTTGCACGCGAAAGCATTGCCCCGCAAGTAAGCATACAATCTCTGGACGGCACGAATGTCTGTGAGAATGAATTGGTGCGTTTTGCGGCTGTGCCTACGGGTGGTGGGATAGAACCTTTGTATCAATGGTACATCAATGATGTACCACAAGGAGGTTTAACGACCAATCCTATTTTCCAAACTTTGATTTTACAAGATGAAGATAAAGTTAGGGTAGTGATGGTCTCTAGCCTTGGCTGTGCCAGCCCAGCTACGGCAAATTCCAACACCCTCACCATGCAAGTCAGACCTGCCCCTCGTGTAGAAATCACTTCTGATTTAGGAAACTTTTTGTGTGATGATTTTACGGTAACATTTACTGCTACCCCAAGCAATGCAGGTACAAACCCGACCTTCCAGTGGCGCAAAGATGGTGAAAATATTATGGGTGCGAATGCCAATACACTTACACTTACCAATGCAGACTTGACCAATCAAAGCAACATAGATGTAGTGATGACCACCACTGTCAATTGTGCTGACCCTAGGGCAGTATCTAATCCTATTAATATTCAGGTAGCAAGTGTGGTAGTGCCACAAGTAACCATTCGCTCGGTGCAGCAGGGAGGCATCTGTGCAGGAGGAGAGGCAATATTTGAGATAGCAAGTGTCAATATTTCTACTGAAATACCTTCTACTTATATCTGGAAAATAGATGGCGTAGCCGTGCCCAATAGCAATGCACCCACTTTTAATGCTGGAGTTTTGCAAAACGGGCAAACTGTAGAACTAGAATATACCACTACCCTTTCTTGTGCCAACCCTAGCACAGTAAATTCTAATTTACTGACTGTCAGCACTGCGGCATTGGAAGCTCCTAGCAATTTACAAGTAAATGCCCTGAGTGCCACCACCATTACGCTCAGTTGGGAAGATAATTCCAGTGGAGAAACCAAGTTTTTGATAGAACGCTCCATAGGCAATGACCAAAATTTTGTAGCCTATAATTTTGTGTTTGGCAATCAGACCAGCTTCACTGACCAAGTAAATTTGCTGCCCGAAACAAGTTATTTCTACAGAGTGCGTGCCGTGAATGAAAATGTAAATGGCTGTTTTTCTGATTATACCTCGAGTGTTGGGGCAACTACAGGAAGCGGAGGTATTATTACCGCCCTGCCTGGCTTGCAAGAGGATAAGATTGGTATTTATCCCAACCCAAGCAGCACAGGCATTTACAAACTCCAATGGCAACAAGCAGGTGAAGGAGCGTTAGAAATTAGAACTTGTCGGGAAATTAGATTTTGTTTTAAGGA
>CAYZQI010000089.1:7011-19733 GCA_964480455.1 uncultured Cytophagaceae bacterium | reverse complement strand
AGCGCATTGGCTTGTATTGATTTAGGCATAACAGGCTTATTTTTGTTTTCTTTTGCATCAGACAACCTCCCCAAAGTATTTTTTATAGCCGGCTTGATAGGTTTTGTGATGGCTTTTGTGATTTCATTTGTGCAAAAGTATGTGGTCATTGCACGCTTTGCTGGCATATTTTTTACTCTTTTGAGTTTTCTTTGGCTTTGGATTTTTGGATTCATCGGTGGGCAGAGTACCCCCAATAAGCTTTTTACAGAAGCCGTTTTTTGGTCTTTTGCCCTATTGTATCCCGTCAATTTTTTAAGTCTTTATTTGTTTGAAGGGGTATTTATACGCTTATTTGATTTACGCACCGCCAAACGCTACAGCCACTGGGCTACCACGGGTCTGATGTTGGCAGGAGGAGGGATTTTACTTTTGATACCCCTACTTCAACTTTTTGAGCTCCAACTGACAAAATCAATGCTTAACTTTTTGCCTAACCTACTAGGTGTGGGTATTTTGCTGCTGGGCATAGCCACGCTTCTACTTTGGCTGATGGGCATACTTTTCTCAAACTTGCGCCAGATTCCAACAGATTTGAAGGAAATCAGGTCAAAAAACACTTTCTTTCAACTCGTAGAGCAGCCCTATGTGAGATGGCTGGCTTTGTTTCTGGGTCTTTCTGTGATGCTGAGTATATGTGTGGACTATTTCTTTTGGTACATCATTGTTGAGCGGTACAACATTCAGGGAAGTAAAGCAGAAAACCAAGATAGTTTTAGTAATTTAATTGGCTTTCTAGCAATTCTTTTGGGGGTGAGTACTTGGGTGGCGATGGTAGTCAAGGGCTTTTTTCTGAAAGGAATTATCCGAAATTACGGCTTAAAAACAGGGCTAATAGTGTTGCCCATTGCCACAAGTATTTTCTTATTTTTAGCTTGGCTAGTTGCTATTGCAGGCCTACTGAGCAGCGTAGGCAGTTCACTCCAGAAAAACACCTTCGCCTTCTTATTTATTTTTCTTTGCCTTACCAAAATCACCAAAGACATTGCAGAGAATGCCCTAAAAATGCCCGTCTTTAGGCGTTATCTGCTACCCATTGATGTAGATTTGCGTTTTGACTTGCAGTCAAAGTTAGAGGGAGAAGTACGGCACATCGCAATCTGGACAATAGGCATTTTGCTCATGGTATATCATACTTTTTTTGATAACTTATTGGGGGTGATTACGCTGGGCTTGCTGCTGATAAGTGCTTTGATTTGGGTGGTATTTCATCTGCACAAAGAGTATAGGCGCATCTTGGAAGATACCCTAGAAGAAACTACTCAGAATACTAGCTCCGAAGCGAGCAGCCAAGTACCCGAAAGCATTGCAAGACGGATTTTAAAGAACCTGCACGAAGTTTCTCCCAACCAACTTCCCGTGCATCTCAATTTATTGACAATACTCAACCCTGTGCTTTATCGTAGTGCCTTGCTTCGTTTGCTAGACGACCAGCAAGCAACCCTCAAGAATACACTCTTGCACTATGCCCAAAAAGTACAAAGCACCTTTGCCCAACTCAGCACCGAAGATTTGGAAATACTCTTGGGTACTCCTAGCCCGCAAGTCTATAAATTTACAGCAAAACTACCCCTAGAAGAAGAAATCAGACAATTAATCCACCAACTAGACCAGCAGATACTTGCCAACAGAGCAAAAGAAGAACGCCGACTGCAAGGACAAGCACTCAAAGAAGTACTGCAACAGTTACTCAAAAAATGGGAAATTGAGGTGAGGCAGTTAGCATTCAACATCAATGAAGAGGCACAGCGCATTGTACTCTTGCAAGCAAGTAAACTTTGCATTTTGGAGGCAATTCCGCTGCTGGCTATGCTCATGCGCTCTCGTTACTTTCCTGTGCTCGAGAACAACAGACTCATTCAGCAAACCTACAGCCGCTTGCGTGGAGCAGAGTTTCGGCTTGAGCGCATCAAATACATCAGGCAACTTACCCTCTCAAAGCAAGAAGAAGAACGCATCTTTGGTGCATTGCTCACTATCTATGCTAGCCAAGATGCTCAAGAAGAACTTTTACCCAATCTTCTGCAAGATGCTTCGTATGCAGTACGCTACCAAGCATTGGTGGCTACATCTAGCACCAAACAAGCCCATTTATACTATAAACTAATAGATAAACTCAATGAGCCACTCTACAGCAATGCTGCCTTTGCAGCCATTGTGGCCATCGGAGAGCCAATTTTTTCTTATTTAGAAAATGCTTTTTACCTCACAGGGCAGAGCCAAATCATTCAGTTGCGTATTATTCAAGTGTATGGCAGGCTTAGCACTCCCAAGGCAGTGGCTTTGCTATTAGGGCATTTGACCGACTCTAACCAAAACATCAGCTTGCTAGCATTAGATATGCTCAGTAGATGTGGACGCAAAATGAGTGATGAAAGTGTTGGTTTTATCAATGTAGAACTACGCAATACCTGCGAAAAACTGGTCTGGAATTTGGCCGTTTTCATTACGCTTGAAAGATACGGCATAGACGAACTCCTCAAAGAAGCTCTCGAGGCCGAAATTCAAGGTAATTACAACGAGGTATTTAGCCTGATGGCACTTTTGTATGAACCTGCCTCCATTGCTATCGTCAGAAACAGCCTTTCTAGTGGCGATGCCGAAAGAGGGGAGTTTGCCAGAGAGCTACTCAACATTGTGCTGTCAGATACTGTAAAGCCTGTTCTGCTGCCTTTGCTTGATGTGAACACTACCTACAGCGAAAAAATACAAGAGCTGCAAGATGAATACCCCATGGAGGCAATTACCAAACTCAATCAAGCAGCGGCACTCATCAATATCATTCAGCGAGATTATAAAAGCATCAATAGATGGACAAAAGCCTGCGCCCTTGCAGCATTGGCAGCCCTTGATAATTTTCACGACACCAGTATATTCATTGCCAATATTGTCAATCCTAATAAACTCATTAGTGAAATTGCCTATCAGTTTTTATTTGAGCAAGACCCTACTACTTTTAATGAAAACCTTGACTTTTTATACACAAAAGAGCAGCACCCTACCTTAGCAGCACTTGCCAAAGAGATGGATTACCTCCAACACCCCCAAGCACTACGAGCAGCAAGAACACGCTTTGAAATGGTAAAATTTCTGCGCAATGTGAAAAATTTTCAAGCAGTAAGAGGCATTACACTCTCGGCACTTGCCGAATTGATGGAGTGGCAAGCCTTTGGCAAAGGGCAAAAGGTAGCCAACTATCAGAAAATAGAAGAAATGGACTACTTCTTGGTCTATCAAGGCCAGCTCAACCTGTCTAGCAGAGGAATTATACTTCAAATTTTTAAAGATAAAGATTTTGTGCACGACCTCTCTTACATCAATGAGCACATCCAAGAAGTACACCTCATTGCCGAAACAGATTGTATTCTCTTTAAAATCAATCGTGCTGATTTTCAGGCACTTATCTCGGTTCAAGATGAAATCCCCTTGGCCATGCTCGAATATACACGCCTCCAGTATGACCTCGTGAACCAGCTTCACCAAGCTCAGCTAATCCCTACCGCCGATACCCTTGCCCTCAACAATGTGATACAAATGGCGGTAGATTTTGAAGTAGAGGCAGGCACTACATTAGCGCAATATCCTTTCTCTGAGCAGCTTGATGTGTGGGTAGTGCAAGAAGGTGCGGTAAGCCTTCAAACTGCCCAGAGAGAAATCAAAATAGCGCAGGGTGTACTCAACCCAACCCACTTTCAAGAGGAAGCACTGAGTAACCTTCACCTAAAAACACTTACTGCCGCACGCCTTTTTAAATTCTCGAGAGAGCAACTTGAGCAGCTTTCGCAAGATTTGGGTGAAGTACTGTTTTTTAGAAAAATTGAGGGAATACAAGCCTTGGCTAGTTTTACTCTCTTAGAAATAGCACTCAAAGCCGAGCTCAAATCTTTCAATGCAGGAGAAAAACTCATCACATACAGCCAAACTGATAGTCTGGATGTCTGGATGGTGTTTGAAGGTGAAATACAAGTAACACTCCAACTGCCCAACCAAACCGAAGAAGTAATCACTTACAACCAACGAAGCATGCTGCATAGATGGAGCTTCCTAGAAAAGGAAATTACTAGTATTACCCTGGAGGCACCGCAGCACAGTAAGGTGTATTTTATGCCTAAAGAAGATTTTTCTGAGCTACTCATTCGCTTTGACCAATTGGCTTTGAGCCTACTTAAAGTGCAGTACCCTGATACACTCTACCCCATTGCTAGTTTTTTAAGAGAAGTTCCCGCACTTAAAGTGCTCTCCATGATTGAACTACTCGAGCTAGCACGTGCAGTACAAGTAAAATATTATCTGCCCAACGACCGTATAGCACTCTACGATGAAGCTGAAGACTGTGATTTTTTGATTCCCTACGCAGGGACAGTCCGAATACAGCGAGGCAAAAGACAATTTATTGATAAAAATGAAAAAGAAATCATCTACACTAGCCTTCTACCCGAGGATATGCCCGACCAACTCCGCCTCATTGCCCAAGGTAATCTTAGCCTTTACCTTATTAGACGAACAGAATTTGCATCATTTGCTGCACAAGCTGTTTGGAAGCATATCCTGAAAATGGAAGATGTGCCAGTGTTGGCACAATAAGTCCTCTGCATAAAAAATACTAACATTTTATTTTTGTAGGTTTGCTTTTTTATAAAATAAGCACTAATTTTCACTATCAAAAAACCTCAGAAATATGAAAATCTACTTAAAAATATGGCGACAACTCAACCCACAAAGCAAAGGCGAACTCAGAAATTATACCCTTGATAATATTAGCCCCGAAATGTCTTTCTTAGAAATGCTTGACGAACTCAATGAACAACTGATTGCCGAGGGAGAGCGTGTAGTAGAGTTTGACCACGACTGCAGAGAGGGTATTTGTGGGCAATGCGGATTGGTCATTAATGGAGAGGCACACGGACATCTGCCCAATACCACCACTTGCCAGCTACACATGCGCGCTTTCAAAGACGGCGATACCATTTATATAGAGCCTTTTAAGGCGGCCGCTTTCCCCGTGATAAGAGATTTGAAGATAGACCGCAGTGCTTTTGACCGCATCATTCAGGCAGGGGGTTACATCTCTACCCCAATTGGCGATGCACCAGATGCCAACGTGATACCCATAGCCCATGATGTGGCAGAATCGGCTTTTGACTCGGCGGCTTGCATAGGCTGTGGTGCGTGTGTTGCTACTTGCAAAAATTCAAGCGCAGCCCTCTTTACTGCCGCTAAAATCACACACCTTGCCAAACTTCCACAAGGTAAACGTGAGGCCCACATCAGGGTAGCCAATATGGTAGCACAAATGGACAGCGAAGGCTTTGGCAACTGCTCTAACACGGGTGCTTGTGAGGTAAAATGCCCTCAAGAAATCTCGATACTCAATATTGCGCGTATGAATTGGGAGTACAATAGGGTGCAGCTCATGGGAGATTCATAAACTACCCACTGAAGCCTACCCAGCTTATAGCACGTTGGGCTTAGGCAGCAAAAAGCCCTTTACTCAAAAAAAATCATACATTTTTTGAGCAAACTAAGTGGTTTTATGATTTTCTTGCATATATTTGGTAAGTAAGTCCATGCCCAAAATTAGTTTATATTAAAACCTGAGAGATTTTTAATTGCAAAAATCTGATAATCAGCATATTGAACCTGTCAGGTTTCTAGTAATTAGTTGCAAGCGCATAAGACAAAACAATGCTTTGAATAGCTAGATTTTCTACACCGTCCAAAAAATAAAATGAAAGTTTGTATTTTGAAAATGGAGATTTATGGAACTCAAGGAAATACGCGCGCTCGTTTCGCTGCTTGATGATGACGACATAGAAGTCATCACACACGTAGAAGAAAAAATCCTCTCTTTGGGAGATGTCATTATCCCTTTTTTAGAAACCGAATGGGAAAGCAACTTTAGCCCAGATGTGCAAAAAAGAATAGAAGACCTCATACATCACTTACAGTTTACTTCTCTACGTGAAAAACTCATCTTCTGGAAAAAAGCAGAAAAAGGCGACCTCCTCAAAGGGCTATGGCTAGTGGCTACCTACCAATACCCCGACCTTGACTTCAAAAAGCTAAAAAAAGAACTAGACAAGGTCTATTATGAAGTTTGGCTCAGCCACCGTACCTACGCAAGTCCCTTCGACCAAGTAAAAAATCTAAATAGCGTAATCTATACAAAGCTAGATTTTAAAGCTAATACGGAAGACATACACAGCCCTAGCAATTCTATGATTAATCTCATACTCGAGACCAAAAAAGGTAACCCCATAGGCCTATGCTGTGTGTATATGCTGATAGCAGAGCGGCTTCATATGCCTGTCTTTGGTGTAAATCTACCCAACCTATTCATACTTACCTACAAATCTGAGGAAGCACAGTTTTACATCAATGTTTTTAACAGAGGACTGGTTTTCGGTAAATCAGATATAGACGATTATATCAAAAAACTTAACTTGTCCCCACAAGCGCAGTTTTATGAACCTTGTAACCATATAGATATTATCCAGCGCGTACTCCGAAACCTCATTCTTTCTTTTGAACACCTCAAAGACCAACAAAGGGTTGATGAAGTAAAGATGTTATTGGCTGCAATTTCCTAGATAATACTTTCAAATCAATAAATTACTATTATGGGACTGGATATTAGCATACAAACAGATAATCCACAAGAGGTACTATCGCCTAGCTATTTTGAGTATTATGCTAACCAACACGAATTAAGTAGAAATTTCTGTTACTTAATGTGTAGAAAAGATGTAATACATCATATCACTGAACTTGACCAAATTGCTAAAATTACCAAAGTAGCTATTTCGCCGATTTATGAAATGGAAATCGGGAGTGATGATTTTGATTTATTTCCTGTAAGTGAAGAAGAAATACAAAAACTTAGAAAAGCATACCAAGAGATGAAATCTAAGATAAAAGGAAATCTCGATAAAGTACTCACCACATTGAAGCAACTTATTCATCAGCTTAATTCTATTGATAACTTGCCTGAATTGCTACTGCCAACACCCTTCGATTCTCTCGATAATAAAGTATATTTTGCTGACTTTCAGGCAGAAAATAGAAAAAGTTATGTATATAATAATTTTGGTCAAGACCTAAGAAATTTCAAACGGTTTCTCGAGTATGCCCAAAGCAAAGAGGCAAATACAGTTTGGTTTGAGTATGGTTAGAGCGGTTTTTTCTCAATTTGATAAACTTTAACCTTATGATTACTCAATTTAAAATAAAAATCTATAGACTATACTCAAGCATGAAACAAAAGATATATCTCAGCCTCCTCTTATTTTTTTTAACAACTGCTAATACACAAGCCCAATACCCCGATTGGATGATACTGCAAACCACAGTGCAAAACCTCACTTTCAGAGGAGAATACAGCAAGGCCATTGCACATTGTGAACAACAAAAAGCCGAACGCTTTGAAAAAGAAGGCAAATACAACTATTACTATGCCTTTTGCTGCAATCTGATAGGTGTAGTATTGCAAGAAAAAGAAGAGTTTGAGGCTGCTGAGGCAGCTTATCAAGAGGCACTCACCATTCTGGAGGAAATGCTCTATGGGGGTAAAGGAGAGATAACTGCTACTGTAAGGGGAGATTACTTTGCTTATCTCACTAACTTGGCGTTGCTTTACACTGCTACGGGCGAGCACGCCAAGGCTTATAGTCTTTTATCAAAAATACAGCCTTTTTTTGAACATGCAGTCAAAATGGACCAAGCCGTTTTTCATAACTCCTTTGGGCTGATTTGTTTTAGACTGAAAAAATATGAGGAATCCGAAAAATTTTATCAAGTAGCGATGGACTTGATGCACGAAATGGTAAACAGTCTTGAATACAAACTCATGCTTGCCGTGCAGCAAGCTGTAAAAATTAAATTTTTAGGAGTTTGTATCAATTTCGCCTCTCTCTACACAGACCAAGGCAGGTTTGAAGAAGCAGAACAGGTTTACCAGCAAGTCGACAGCCTCTTTGCAGATGTAAAAACCAGTGAAGATGCTTTTTACCTTGCCAATCTCAACTACCTAAGGGCGCAAATGCTCAGTCGGCAGCAAAAATACGAAGAGGCAATCCAAGTCGGAAAAAAAATCTATCAACTCTTGCAAAACCCTGTAGGAAGAGAACAGGCTGTATTTGGGGCAGCTTGCCATTTGATAGCATCAAATATAATACTGCTGCATCAGAAAGAACTTTTAGAAGGTACAATAAAAAAAACAATAATTGATGAAGTAGAAGCATACTTACAGCAAAGCATTGAAAATTTTTCTGAAACAAAAGACATTGTGATAACTACACAAGCACAGATGGACTTGGCAGGTGTTTATCAATATCAAAAAAAATACAAAGAAGCCAGGGCATTACTATCCAAGAGCAACCGCCTGATAGCGACTTACTTAAAAAAGAACTTATTGCTGCTTTCAGAAAAAGACAAAACCTATTTTGTAGATTACCTGAACGGTAGTTTTAATTTTTTTAATTCCCTAACTTTTAGAACTGCACTCAGCCTTGAGGCAGACATAGCACTGGTCTATCAAAACCAGTTATTTAAAAAAGGGATTTTGCTAGAAAGTACGCAGCGTGCCAGAAAAGAGGTCTTAGAAGGAGAAGATGAAGCACTCAAAAAAACTTACCTAACTTGGAAAGACAGAGTCATATTTTTGAACAAACTCTACCAAGAAGGCACTGCACAAGCCAAACAAAAAATAGAAAAAACGGAGGCAGAGGTCAATCAACTAGAAGCGCAACTCTCCGCCCAATCTGAAAGCATAGCGCAACTCATCAATCAAAAAGAATATTCTTGGAAAGATGTGCAGCGTAGCCTCCAGCCCAACGAAGTAGCCATTGAGATAGTAAGAATTGAGCCGTTGAGAGATGCTGTCGTAGAACTTTCAAGTGATTCTATCACTTATGTAGCAATGCTTGTTTTTCCAGAAGGTGATTTAAAATTTATCACTAACCTTGATGGCAAAAAGATGGAGGCGAGTTATTTCAAATACTATCAAGAAAACCTCAAGACGGCTGATAGACAGTCTTACCAGCATTATTGGGCTTGGATAGATAGACTGCTCAAAGAATATCCCTACAACGAAGCTGGCCAAAGACGCAAAATCTATTTTTCTGCTGAGGGAATTTACCATCAGCTCAACCTAGCCGCACTCCTCAATCCCGAAACGAATAATTACACGCTGAATGAACTGGACATCATCTTGGTAAATAATACCAAAGAACTCATAGAGCGTACCCAAAAAAACACTACTGTAGTAACTAAAAAAGAGAAAGCAAAAAAGCAAGAACTTGTGGCGGTATTGATGGGCGACCCACTCTACGACCTAGAGGTAGATAAATTTGAAGCATCTCGCAAAGATTTCAAAGAGGGAGTGCTGAGAGGGGGAGAAGGCGACTTCTTTAACCTCAACGAAGACCTCGCCAGTATAAAATGGGATAGGCTCGAAGATACAGCTACAGAAGTCAGAGAAATCGCTAAACTCCTCGAAAATAAAAAATGGCAGGTAAATACCTATCTCCAAGAACAGGCACTCGAGGAAATAGTAAAAAAAATAGAAAGCCCTGATGTGCTTCATATTGCTACCCACGGGTTTTTCATCAATCCTGATGCAACAAAAGAAAGGAAACTGGACTCACTCAAAAGCGAAATAAAAGACCTAGAACTCAGCCTATCAGAGGTGAAAGAGTACAATGCTAGTCAGTTAAGAAAAATACAAGGGAATCCTCTACTCCGCTCGGGGCTGGTATTTACAGGCGTAACTACTTATGCAAAAAGCCCTGAAAAGTTTGAAGGCGACAATGGTATCTTGACAGCTTACGAAGCCCTCACGCTTGACCTTAGCCAAACAGACCTTGTGGTACTTTCTGCTTGCCAGACGGGCCAAGGCGATATAGGCATTGGTGAGGGAGTGTATGGCTTGCAGCGCGCTTTCAAGATAGCTGGTGCAAAGACCATCGTTATGAGTCTCTGGAGTGTAGATGATAGAATTACTGCCCAATTGATGACAGAATTTTACAAGCAGTGGCTGGGCGGCAAGTCCAAAAGAGAAGCCTTTTATAATGCTCAAGTCAAAGTGCTTAGAGAAGGTAACAAGTATCCTTTTTATTGGGGTGCATTTGTGATGCTAGGGGAGTAAAAAGAGTATTTTACTTGTTTAATGTGCTCATTATCAGCTACTAAGTATTTATATTCAAACAATTGTATATCTCAGGCTGCAGACGTACTTGCTCTCAAAATAGCTTGAAGACACATCTTACCAATACCCAGTACCCCAGTTACAAAAACTTAGGGTACTGGTTATCTTATCGCTCAGTTATGAACTTTCATCTAAAATAAAAAAACTCTTGATAAAAAACCAGACTCGTGGTTATTGATGATTTGCTGTACCAACGCTCTGTTTTCAGGAGTATCTTTGGTAGCTACAGTAGTGCGAATAGAGAACACTCGTAGGGCATCAATTACAGAGAGCGTGTTTTCTGCGGAGTCTTTACGCCCATTGAAGGGGAAAATATCAGGCCCACGCTGGCACTGTGCATTGATATTGATGCGGCTTACTTGATTGACCAGCACATCTACCAACTGAGCAACTTTCTCAGAGTTTTCTCCAAAGATACTTGCTTGCTGCCCAAAATTTGAATTGACCACGTAATCAGTTACTTCTTCTACCTCATCAAAAGCCACTACAGGCACTACGGGACCAAACTGTTCTTCGCGCCATAGTTTCATTTTTTCATTAACAGGATAGACCACCGCAGGGTGAAAGTAAGTTTCTATTACCTTTCCACCATCAGGATTAATGACTTTTGCTCCATGTGCTAAGGCATCTTCTACGAGGTCTGTCAGGTAGTCGGTTTTGCCTGGTTCGGGCAGCGGGGTAAGATTTACGTCTGTATCCCATGGCACACCTACTTTGAGTTGGCTTATTTTGGCTGAGAATTTCTCGAGAAACTCCCCTATTCTGCTCCGGTGTACCCAGATAATTTTCAGGGCTGTGCATCGCTGCCCATTGTAGGATAGGCTTCCTAGCACGCACTCCTTCACGGCAAGGTCAATATTAGCACTTGGCAGTATGATAGCAGGGTTTTTAGCATCTAAGCCCAATACAGAGCGCAGCATATGTGGTTTGGGATGCATTCTTTTGAGGTCATTGGCACCTTTGTTTGTACCAATAAAAGCAAAAAGATTGAGCTGCCCTGTTTCCATGATTGCACCCACAGTATCTCGCCCTCTACCATAGATGATGTTGATTACGCCTGGCGGAAAACACTCTTTAAAAGCTTGAATAAGCGGACGGACAAGCAAGACACCATATTTGGCAGGCTTAAAAATTACGGTATTGCCCATAATGAGCGAAGGAATGAGTGTGGTAAAAGTTTCATTCAAAGGATAATTATATGGCCCCATACAGAGCGAAATCCCGAAAGGAACGCGCCTAATCTGGGCAATTACACCCCCTTCTATAACAAACCTTGAAGAATCTCGGTCGAGTTTTTTAAGTTTTACAATGGTATCTTTGATGTAATCCACAGTACGGTCAAACTCTTTTTCAGAATCTTTCAGATTTTTACCTATCTCCCACATGAGTAGTTTCACCACGGCATCACGCTGCTCAATCATTTTTTCTACAAAATGCTCTACGTGAAAGATACGCTGCCCTACCGACATGGTAGGCCAAGCTCCTTGCCCTTGCTTGTAAGCACTCACCGCACCCTCTAGGGCTTGGAGTGCTTCATTGCTAGTGAGTAAGGGGCTACTACCGATGTGTTTTTGGACAAGCGTGCCATCGGCTTGTTTGGTGAATACAGGGGAATAAATTTGATTCATTTGTCCGTCCCAATGCAAGATTTCACCATTGATGAGGTATTCTGTTTGGTGGATAGGGGCGGTTAATTGATAGGCTTCTGGAATATCTTTTTCGTAAGGAAAGATGTCAAAGTTTTCTACTTTCATTTGTTTTGAATTGCTTTTTTTTAAATATTAGAACGAGTGCAAAAAATTGGTTTGCAATTCCAAATTACAGACTAATTGTTGCAAATACATATAAAATCAAAAAAAACAAAGAAAATGTTTTGATTTTTTAAGGAAAAATTTAATTTTTTGTAGAGAAGATGAATTATAAAAATGTTACTTTTTTAAGAAATAGTATCACATTACTTTCATAAACTATTTATCACTTTTTATAATGTAGAACTAATTTATTCTATCACCTCGAGTAATGTTCTAAAAACAATTACTTTATTCTGATACCTCTCGAGAGTTTTCTTTTGAAGGACAGGTGCATAGTTTTCAGTATAATTCACAAAATCTTTGATGTCTTTCAAAAAATACTGCACCGCATAGGTTGTGCCTATGGTTTCAGGGTCTTCGTTGAGCAATTTTAAGAAAGTATGTTTGATAAAAAGTCCTGTTTGCAATACTTCGGGTATGTGTGTTTTGGTGAGCCACTGCACAAAATCATCATGCACACCAGGTTCTACATTGAGGGTAACGTTGTATAAAATCATGTTGAATAATTGTTCAATCTAAATTGCTTTGGTTTTATTTTAATAAACCTGTATGTATCTAAGTAAGTACCTGATTATTAATTATTGAATTATTATTTGTAATTGGTTAATAATGAGCACCTTACAAAAGGCAACTATCCACTTTATTTAGTTTTTTACTACTCATATCGG
>CAYZQI010000089.1:0-7001 GCA_964480455.1 uncultured Cytophagaceae bacterium | reverse complement strand
GCCCAAAAATGCCAACAAGATTAAACCCATAGCGGTTTGCGTGTATAAGTAGTAGCGGATTTGAAAGATTTATACTTTCAGTCTGGGACTAACTTTTATTAAAAGCACTAGCCTCTGATTTACCACTTCACCCGTTATTTTTTATACATGCTGTTGGCGGTAGTATTTTATATTTCGTTAATACATTTTATCAAATTTGGGTTAGACCTGCCATAACTGACAATGCTAATATCCAAAGGAACGTTTTTAAACTTTCTGATAGCTTTCTGCAATGATTCTAAAATCCAATATTCTTCATTTCCAAATGCTCCACCACCAACCAATGTTAGAAAGACTTTATTTGAACTATTGTTTTCCATATTCAGTAATCCAGCAAAGAGAGTTGCTTCATAAGTTGCTTCTAAAATGACTCTTGCAAAATATTCCCAATAAAAAGATTCTATTTGGCTGTATGCTACAGGAAGTGCTGAACAATAAATTTGAGAAACTTTATGCTTTGTTTCTGATTTGGTAACCTCTGTATTCCATTGAATGCCAGTCTTAAGTTTTTCTTTCAGTTTTTCTCTTTCAGCTTCAGATAGTTTGGCAATTTTTTTGTTGATAGCTACAAGTCCGTTTTGATTGACTAAGGCATAACCATTTTGCATCTTCCAGAGATTCAACTTATCATTCTCTAGTTCTTTACCTATTAAATCTAAACAATCTATTTGGTTATTTGCTGTTTGTCCAATTTGACCATTGACCTCTGCGAAATAATTCCGATATATCGTTCCAGCTCCACAAGAAATTGCACAAGCTGGACCTTGTGTGTAATCAAATTCATACCTGTCTATTCCTTGTTCAGGTGTTATAGATGGACCAACCATTTCAAGCAAATTAAACTGTGAAGCGGCTTGAAATAGAGCATTTGTATTTTCAATTTGACAATGTAGTTCTTGTACATCAGCAATAATTTCTTTTACTTGAATTTTTGCATTGTATTCTTTGATACTTTTGTTTTGCTGTTTCAGTTTTGCCAATGTTGGGGTTTCTAATTTCCCAAATGAAAACTTTTGAGAATTTACCAATGAAACTAATTCGCAACCACTAATCTTAATGTTATGTCTTACCTGCTCGGGTGATTCCTCTTTGAATCCAGTTAATTGTTCAAACCACATTTTATTTATATTATTGCCAACCAAAAGTAAAAGAACCCCAGTAGCTTTGCCATTCTACCTCTGGATTTTCTGAGGGAATCATCGTTACAATGCTTATCATCCATTTGCCTTTTGGAGAGATATTAAAATCTACTTTCCCTTGTGCATTAGTGAATTGTGTGTAGCGTTGTACTTTTCCCTCGTGTAAGTGCCAAGCCTTTACTACTGCCTGCTCTAGGGGCTTTCCGTTGAAGATAACCTCGAAGACACAGGGCTGCATTTTTTTTAGCCTGTAAGGATTTTGTAAAGGAATAATCTCTAAGGGCATACCTGTATTTTTTTTGTAGCTGTCATCAAGTTGCTTGCCTACTTGCAGCAAGGTCTTGATGTTGCGTGCATAGTACTCGGTTGCTTTTTGCTCAAGTATTCCTTGCTCATTTCGCTCACTAAGGGCATTAAAAAGCCCATCTTCTAAAAGATAAGCGTTGAATTTCTTGCCTTCTAATTCTATGTAGGCATTGTTGGTCTCGAGAGAAATAAGTTTTGTACCTGCTTTTTCAAAAGAAAGTGTAAGATTATTTCCTTTACCAGTTTTTGCTTTTGAGGTCAAATCTTGGGTAAGTTCTTTTTCGTGAAGTTGAAAGCTGATGATTCGGTCGGTTGTGTAGTTCCACAATTCCCCTTCAAAACCCTCTCCTACTTGCAAATCAAGGCTACAAGCCTGCCCTATTTTGATCTGGTGCTTTGCAGGCTGTAGCCAAAATTCGTGTGCTTGTAGCAAGCACATCAACAAAATAAGTGTAAAATAAAGGCCAATCTTTTTCATGCTTGTTTGATGCTTTTATAAGTGTATTTATCTCAGCAAATTAAAACTGTTTTTGTCAATCAAGCAAGAGAATTAGCCTTTTTTAGAGTCGTGCATTAATCAACTTCTATCAATTTCATCAAATGTTCCTGTAAATCCTCAAGCTTTATTTTCTCTATGATTTCATTGGCAAATGCTTGTATGAGCAGTGTTCTTGCTTTTTGCATAGGGATTCCGCGTGCTTGCATATAAAACAGTGCGTTTTCATCTAGCACCCCCGTAGTAGCCCCGTGCGAACATTTTAC
Organism: uncultured Cytophagaceae bacterium; assembly: GCA_964480455.1. Lineage (GTDB taxonomy): Bacteria > Bacteroidota > Bacteroidia > Cytophagales > Microscillaceae > JAABSX01. Next base: position 4,755 of record CAYZQI010000089.1, on the reverse strand, counting down.
ATCATCAGCCCATATTTCAAGCTGTGGCTTGGTATTCATAGAAGCTGTATCTGTGAGCAACACGTTGCGGTTTTGCTGGTAAGCATTGGTCTTTTGGGCATCTTGCCTTACAAAGATTTTCCCATTAAACACACCCGTAGATTTTTCATCTAAAATACCTTTGTAAAGCTCATTGCTGACAGAATTGGGTTTTTTGTGGTCAGCAATGCTGTGATTGTCCACGTGTGTATTGCCTTTGAGCATATACAAACCATACATATTGCTTTCAATATTTTGCCCATCTAGCTCTATGTTGAGGTTATTGCGAATGATGCCCCCAGAGAGCGAAACAGTTACATTATAATAATGACTATTGCTAGGCTGATGCACTTGTGTAGTACAGATATGATTTCCATTGGCTTGCTCTTTTTGGATTTTATAATGCTGTACGTGTGCATTTTCTCCTAAAAATATTTCGCTTAGGCCATTGCTAAAACTCACATTTGCACCAATGCTATCTATTTTGTCTATAAAAGTAGCTTGGGCATTTTTACCAATGATGAAGAGATTGCGGGGTTGCACGAACACGGCTGCTTGCTGCGCATCAGTGATAAAATAAAGATAAATAGGATTTTCAAGTACTTGGTTATCAGATACATAAACAAAAATTCCTCTTTCTGCAAAGGCAGTATTCAAAGCTGTAAATGCCTCTTCATTGGTTTTGGCTATTTTCCCAAAATGCGCTGCAAACGCCTCTGTGTGCTTTGTTTTGGCTTCGGCAAGTGGCAACACAGCAAGCTGCGCAGCAGGACTCACAATTTTTGAAAACTGTGGCTGATAGTATCCATTTACAAAAACCAGTCTATTGGCGTTTATTTCGGGCAACAATACTGACTCAACTTGCGCTGTGCTGAGTTGATGGTTTTCACCAAAGGCAAAGGACGTTTTGAGTAATTTTTGAACATTAGTATATTTCCATTCTTCATGCTTTACATGCGGAAAATCCAAAGATTCAAACGTATCCAACGCCTGCTGGCGAAGTTTGTGCCACTCGCTCTGACGCTCACCATTGAGGCTATCTTCCCACGCCTTAAAATAATTTTTTAATGAATTTATATTTAATACAGTTGATTCCATTTTTTTCTTTTTGATATTTCTAATATGTTCACATCTATACTTCAGCCTTCCAACCCCCAAAGGAGGAGTTCTTTACCCTATTTTAGCCCTACGAATCGTTGGAAGGGAGTGTTAAGTCCCTCTTCGGGGGATTTAGGGGGCTGTGATTAACTAAGTACGGCTTGTTCTTTAATCCAGTCGTAGCCTTTTTCTTCTAGTTCTAGGGCGAGTTCTTTACCACCCGATTTTACGATTCTACCATTATAAAGTACGTGTACAAAATCAGGAACAATATAATCTAGCAAGCGTTGATAGTGTGTAATGACCAATGTAGCATTGTCGGCTGTGCGAAGTTTGTTTACGCCGTCAGCCACAATGCGGAGTGCATCTATGTCGAGCCCAGAGTCGGTTTCATCAAGCACTGCCAAAGTAGGGTTGAGCATGGCCATTTGGAAGATTTCATTACGTTTTTTTTCTCCTCCTGAAAAACCTTCATTGAGCGAGCGTTTGAGCAGTTTATCATCCATTTCTACTAGAGCCATTTTTTCTTTCATCAGTTTGAGAAAACTTACTGCATCAAGGGCTTCTTCGCCACGGTATTCACGAATAGCATTGAGGGCTGTCTTTAAAAAATTGACTGTGGTTACACCTGGAATCTCTACTGGATATTGAAATGCCAAGAAAATACCCTCTGCGGCACGCTCTTCGGGTGCAAGCTCCAAAAGGTCTTTGCCTTTGTATGCTACGATGCTGCCCTCTTCTACTTCATAATCTTCGCGCCCAGCCAACACGGAAGCAAGCGTACTTTTACCTGAGCCATTCGGTCCCATAATGGCGTGAACCTCTCCTGCTTTGATTTCTAGGTTGATGCCTTTTAGGATTTCTTTTCCCTCGATAGAGGATTTTAGATTTTGTATTTTTAACATGGTGGATTCTAATTTAAAGATAGATAAAAAAATTTGTGCAAAAATAAACAACTTAAACTAAATCTAAATAACTCACAGCAAAGGGTTTTGTTATTTTTTTGGGTGTACAGTATTTTTTGCCTTCTCAATATGCTACTCATTAGATTTTTGAAAAGATAATGAAAATAATTTCATAATGGCGCAAATGAACTAAATTCAGAGAAAACACAAAATTAAGTGTGAAATTTTTAAAATAATTGTTAAATTTAGAAACTTCTATATTTACAACTGAAACTTTGGACTTGAGTGGTTGGTGGCGAAATGGCTGTAAACTAACTCCTAATCCCTTACAAACTTCTCAACAGCCATTTCTAAAACGCCAACCACCGACCAGTCTTTGGGGAATCCTATACAATCCCGATTTTAAACCCCTCGAGTTCGAGGGGTTTAAAAAAGAGGCGGGACTCAATGCCTTCACCATGTCTGCTCAAAAATGGGTCAGTACTATCAATGCCATTGGTTTTGTGGTGAAGTCGGGGCGTTATGGAGGCACTATTACTTTGATTTATAAATTACTGGTAATGAGTATTTTAAAAGCTCATAATTCACAACTCCTACTTTACACTTTCCTAACGGAGCATTTCCTAACAACTAATTCAATATATTTTCTAAAAAGTACTTATTTTTACGTTTGTAAAAAACATCTATCTACACTTATTTCATAATCAAGGGAAATGTAAATAATAAATTTGGTTATTTACACTTATAAATTGCTGATAATGATAAATTAAAAAATCACATTTTATAACTCATACTTTACACTTTCCTAAAACACTTACACTTGAATTATATGAAAACCATCAATCCAACCACAACACAAGCTTGGCAAAAGCTAGAAGCACACGCCGAGAAAGTCCAAATCTTCAAAATGAGAGATTTATTTGACAATGACTCAGGGCGTTTTGATAAATTCTCCCTCAAATTTGAGGATATTTTACTAGACTATTCTAAAAATATCCTTACCGAAGAAACTCTCAAATATTTGCTAGAACTTGCCAAAGAAACACAGCTCAAAGAGGCAATCGAGGCAATGTTTACAGGCGTGGCAATCAACCAAACAGAAAACCGTGCTGTGCTACATACTGCCCTACGCAATCGAGCCAGTACACCCGTCTTGGTAGAAGGCAAAGATGTAATGCCCGAAATCAATGCTGTGCTGACACAAATGAAGGCTTTTTCTGAAAAAATTATCTCAGGCGAATGGAAAGGCTACACAGGCAAAGGCATTACGGACATCATCAATATTGGCATTGGTGGCTCTGACTTAGGACCACTTATGGCAACTGAGGCACTCAAAGCCTACCAAAAGCCACATCTGAGCGTACATTTTGTATCTAATATAGACGGTACACACCTTGCCGAAACACTCAAAAAAGTAAATCCTGAAACTACACTCTTTATTATTGCTTCCAAGACCTTTACCACTCAAGAAACCATGACCAATGCCGAGTCTGCCAAAGCATGGTTTCTGCAAGCAGCCAAAGAAGGGGCATTTATCAAAAAACATTTTGTGGCACTCTCTACCAACAAGGCGGGAGTAGAAGCATTTGGCATAGACACCCAAAATATGTTTGGTTTTTGGGATTGGGTAGGAGGGCGTTATTCGCTTTGGTCTGCCATCGGTCTGTCGGTAGCCTGCGCCATTGGATTTGAAAATTTTGAGGCCATGCTCGAGGGAGCTTTTGCAATGGATAAGCATTTCAGCGAGGCACCTTTCGAGGAAAATATGCCTGTGATATTAGCCTTGATTGGTACTTGGTATGTCAATTTTATGGGTGCGTCTGCTGAGGCCATTTTGCCCTACGACCAGTACTTGCACCGCTTTGCTGCGTACTTTCAGCAAGGAAATATGGAAAGCAATGGCAAAACAATAGACAGAAACGGGCAGCGTGTAGCCTATCCCACAGGCCCGATTATCTGGGGTGAGCCGGGCACTAATGGGCAACACGCTTTTTATCAATTGATTCATCAGGGTACACACCTTATTCCTTGCGATTTTCTTGCGCCTGTGGTTAGTCACAACCCTTTGGGCGACCATCACCCCAAGCTTTTGGCAAATTTCTTTGCACAGACAGAGGCACTTATGAAAGGTAAAAATGAACAAGAGGTAATGCACGAACTTCAAATAAGTGGTAAGTCAGCAGAGGAAATTGCGTTTTTGAAGCCCTACAAGGTATTTGAAGGCAATAAACCCACAAATTCTATCTTGTTCAAGCAACTAACACCTCGCACATTGGGCAGTTTGGTAGCAATGTATGAGCATAAAATCTTTGTGCAAGGCGTGATTTGGAATATCTTTAGCTTTGACCAGTGGGGTGTAGAACTTGGCAAGCAACTAGCGCAAAGAATATTGCCTGAACTACTCGACAGCAACAAAGTAAATAACCATGATGCCTCTACCAATGGACTCATCAATGCATATAAAGCGATGCGATGAGTACTGAACTATTATAAGATAAACTTGAAAAGATATACATTAACAAGTAGCTTACTTTTAGGTTTTAAAAATGATAAGTGTTAAATCTTAAAATTAGTATTTTTACTGCCGTTTTATTAAACCAATAATCTCGAAAGTGGATATTTTCTTATCAATTATAAAATACAGGTTCTGAATATGGCAAATCTGCTGAAAGCAATAAAGTTAATTTGTAGAAATTATAATGGTCATAATACATTGAAATTCAACGTACTATGA
>CAYZQI010000088.1:0-19812 GCA_964480455.1 uncultured Cytophagaceae bacterium | reverse complement strand
TATTCTGAAACTGCTCCTCAAAGTAATTCAAGATAGTGTGTTAGTCATGAAAAAAATTGTCATGTAGTATTGCTGATAACATTAAAAATTTCTTTAGCAACATAAAAGACTATCAACAAGAATTAAAGCAATTTATAGGAAATGAATTCCATCTTTTTGCCACAACCTAACTTCTCCCAAAACCACTTTCCGATGTGTATATGTTGATGAGTGAGGGTGTAAAAAGCCAAATAACATCAAATATTATTTTGACATACCACATTGCAACTATTTTCAATTCATTGCCATCGCCCAAGCTCCCCTTCCTTCTTAAAAAAGAGAAGGCAGGTCAAAAGCAAAAAGAAGACAACGCTAAGCATAATTCATAATCACATTTTTTTGATAAAAAAACTATCGTGATTAGGTATTTACAAACTTATGACGTATGTTTGCGACATACTTTAAAAGGAGAAAAGAAAAATATGACTTACGCCAAGATAGAACAGTTTTCAGAAGAGTTACAAACCCTAGCCAACTTAGCCAAATTGCTCTCGCATCCAGCAAGACTTGCCATTTTAGAATATCTCGCCGAAACCAAAACTTGTATCTCAGGTGATATTGCACAAGAGCTACCTCTGAGCCGCACCACAGTTTCGCAACACTTACAAGAACTCAAAAAAGGAGGGTTGATTCAAGGTGAAATAGAGAGCAATACGGTTTGTTACTGCCTCAACCCTGAGAAAATAGCACTACTCAAGGGATTATTCTCCGCTTTTTTTGAAAATATCAGAGAGGCAAATCTATCAGAAGATGGGCTTAACTGCGAATGTTGATGCAGGGAGGTGTGGGGTGTGAAGTGTGAGGTGCAAGATGTGAGGTGTGAAGTGTGAATTTCAATGTTTTTATTCATTAACCATTCGCAACTAACAACTAGCCATTCACAACTAACCATTCGCAACTAACAACTAACCATTTACAATTAACCATTTACAATTAATAATTATAAATATGAAACTTTCAGAAATAAAAAACATACTGCCCTCTTTAGAGAATGTAGTGTTCAAATTAGAAAACGGTGCAGCAGTGCCTGAGCATTTCCACGTAACAGAGGTGGGCATGATTAGCAAAAAATTCATTGACTGTGGAGGAGTTGTCCGTGAAGAAAAAAAAGTAGGCTTCCAACTCTGGGACGCAAACGACTTTGAGCATAGGCTCAAGCCCACTAGATTGCTCAGTATCATTAAACTTTCCGAAGAAAAATTAGGCATAGAAGACCAAGAAATAGAAGTGGAATACCAAGGCGATACCATTGGCAAATTTCAATTAGGCTTCAACGGGCAGTATTTTGTCTTGCTTTCTACTACTACGGCTTGCCTTGCAGAAGACAGTTGTGGCATTCCCAAAGAAAAACAAAAGGTAAAACTTTCCTCGTTCAATAAGCAAAACGCTTGCACCCCAGACGGCGGTTGCTGCTAGACCAGCATTTTAATCATATAAACAACTTAGATGAACATGAACAAAGTAGAAGAACAGAAACAAAAACAATCAGGCATAGGATTTTTTGAAAAATACCTCACACTGTGGGTGGCATTGTGCATTGTAGCGGGCATTTTGATAGGTAAAGTGCTAGGTAGTGAAATAAAAGTAGTCAGTGATTTGACACTCTATACGGTCAATATTCCCGTAGCAATTTTGGTTTGGCTCATGATTTATCCTATGATGGTGCAGATAGATTTTTCTTCACTCAAAGATGTAGGCAAAAACGGGCGAGGATTGTCGCTTACCCTCATAGTGAATTGGTTGATTAAGCCTTTTACGATGGCATTCTTTGCTTGGATTTTTTTCTACTATATCTACCAGGCGCTGCTTACCCCTCAAGAAGCACAAGAGTACCTTGCTGGAGCAATTTTGCTTGGAGCTGCGCCTTGTACGGCAATGGTTTTTGTGTGGTCATACCTCAGCGGCGGCGATGCTAACTTTACATTGGTGCAGGTTTCTGTCAATGATTTGGTTTTGCTGATAGCCTTTATTCCGATTGTGCAATTGCTCCTAGGCATTAGCAATGTGCCTATTCCATACGAAGTACTGATTACTTCAGTTGTGATATTTGTGGTTATCCCGCTCATTGCAGGCTATATTTCTAATCGCTGGTTGATTAAAAGCAAGGGAGAAGAATGGTTCAAAACACAGTTTTTGGCACGTTTGAAGCCCATTTCTATCCTTGCCTTACTCAGTACGTTGGTACTGCTGTTTGCTTTTCAGGGCGAAAAAATTGTAGAAAATCCTTTTCATATTTTATTGATAGCTGTACCACTTACCTTACAAACTTATTTTATCTTTTTTGTGGCTTGGTTTGGAGGAAAGTTTTTGAAGCTCAACTATCAGACCTGCGCTCCAGCCGCTATGATAGGAGCAAGTAATTTCTTTGAACTAGCAGTAGCCGTAGCGATTGCCCTTTTTGGGCTAAACTCGGGAGCTACACTCACTACCGTAGTAGGTGTATTAATTGAAGTACCCGTAATGCTCTCACTAGTGGAGATAGCGAAGAGGTGGAAGTATTGATGGAATTATGAATTATGCAAAACATAACTCTCAATATTTTTAGTAAATAGTAAAAAATAGCGGTTCTCTGACAATTTTTTTGGAAGTAGCATTATAAAATAGACTTTAGTCTGTTTCAGTGTCAAAAAAATTGTCAGACAACTAAAATAGCTTTAACAATTTTAATTCATAAGTTATTGCTAGTGAGTGAACTAGTAATTCATAATTAAAAATTCATAATTCACTAATACATTCTCGAAGTTCCGTACAGTCCTAATTACAAATTTATAATTCATCATGGAAGCAACAAACCAAAAACAAATCATCAAAGAAAAGTATGCTGAAATCGCTACAGCACAAACATCTTGCTGTGGCGGAAGCAACCTCGACGACCTTGTCGACTTCTCAGAGCGGTACGACAAATTAGAGGGCTACCTCGCTGATGCTAACCTTGGCTTAGGCTGTGGCTTGCCCACCGAACTTGCGCAAATCAAAGCAGGAGACACCGTGCTTGACTTGGGTGCAGGTGCAGGCAACGATTGTTTTATCGCACGCTCGCTGGTAGGCGAGACAGGTAAAGTAATAGGTATAGATATGACCGAAGCAATGGTAGAAAAAGCACGCCAAAATGCTCAAAAGTTAGGCTTGGCAAATGTAGAATTTCACCTTGGCGAAATAGAAGCCTTGCCCCTGCCCGATGAAACTGCTGATGTCATCATTAGCAACTGTGTATTGAACCTTGTCCCCGACAAAGAAAAAGCCTTTGCCGAAACTTACCGTGTAATGAAAACAGGCGGACATTTTAGCGTATCGGATATGGTTGTGAAAAGCGAACTACCCGAGGACCTGCGTCAAGATGCTTCACAGTTTGCAGGCTGTGTAGCTACTGCCATAGATATCAATGCGTATTTGGGCTTTATTGAAAAAGCTGGCTTCAAAAATATCCAAGTGCAGAAATCAAGAAAATTAGATTTACCTGACGAAATGCTTGCAAAGTATTTCAAACCTGACGAAATAGCAGTATTCAAATCCGAAGAAAAAGGACTGTTCAGTATTAACGTTTTTGCAGAGAAATAACAACAACCCACAACTCACAGCCCCCTAAATCCCCCGAAGGGGAACTTACTAAAAACTACTCCTTCGGGGGTTTGGGGGCTTTATTTATTCTTAAACTAATTTTTAACTTTAACTACTTCAGAACTCCCCCTTCAGGGTTTGAGGGCTTCTAAAAACCCTGAACTCAATTTTATTCACACTCATTTCAGTATTCTTATTTACTCAATCTACCTCAATGGAAGAACCTAAATTTTACGAACCCTTGCAAAAGTACATCGGCACTTTGCCTGATGAGTTTGCACAAATTGGCGAAGAACGCCAAGAAGAATTGAAAGAACTAGCCGCCTCTATCACTTCCAAAAAAGAAGCTGGTGAAGCCATCGAGTTAGTAGTGATATGCACACACAACTCACGTCGCAGCCACATGGGGCAACTTTGGCTGCAAGTAGCCGCAGCGCATTATGGCACCAAAAATGTAATCACTTACTCAGGTGGTACAGAGGCAACTGCCTTTAACCCACGTGCAGTAGCTGCTATGCAACGTGCTGGTTTTGAGATAAGTGCCAAAAATGAAGAAAGCAATACCTTGTATGAAGCCTCTTTTGCCGAAAATGGCCCGAAACTAGAGCTGTTTTCTAAAAAATACCGTGATGAGCCAAACCCAAAGAAAAATTTTATCGCTTTGCTCGTGTGTAGTAGTGCAGATGAAGCCTGCCCTATCGTGATAGGAGCTTCTAATCGCCACGCTATTCCTTATAATGACCCCAAAAACTTTGATGGTATGGATTTAGAAACCCAAAAATATGATGAACGCTGCCGACAACTAGCACGTGAAATGTTCTTTGTGATGGCGCAGGTGAAAGAAAGCAAATAATCTAAACCCTATCAAAATTTTACACTGTGTAAGCCCCCAAAAGGCTTGCACAATTTGTTCATCAACTATCAAAGAGCGAAAGTACTCAAACAAAACCTACCTTAGGCTGATACACAAAACGTATGCTCAACCAAAATAAATCCTATTTTTCTACAAATTTCTTGGCTGTAAAGGCATAAACAATTAGATTGGTGTTTTTAAACAAAGTTTTTTACCAAAATCGCTCAATTATGAATTATACATTAGATACAGCACGCCAAGTAAGGGCAGGAGAAGAACTAGACACCACTCAACTAGCCTCTTTTTTACAACATACCCTCAATATGCCCGATGCACAGCTTGTAGTAGAGCAGTTTCCGAGTGGCTACTCTAATCTGACTTACCTTTTGAAGTTAGGTGAGAAAGAACTTGTGCTTCGCCGCCCACCCGTAGGAGCAGAAAACATCAGCAAAGGACACGACATGGGGCGAGAATACAAAGTGCTTTCATTGGTACACCCTGTCTATCCTAAAGCTCCTAAACCACTCGCTTACACCGAAGACAAAAGCATCATAGGCGCACCGTTTTATGTAATGGAGCGTGTGCGTGGTATCATCTTACGTGCCAACAGTAAAATAGACTTTGACGAGGCAACGATGCGAAAGTTGAATGAGAACTTTATTGACAACTTTGCCGACTTACACAAGATTGATATTTATAAAAATGAGCTTATTCAAATTGGTAAACCCGAGGGCTACCTAGAGCGACAAGTGCAAGGCTGGGCAAAGCGCTGGCAAAATGCCAAAACCGAAGAAGTACCCGATATGGAAAAGGCAATTGCTTGGCTTACTCACAATATACCTGAAAGCCCTGCACCTACATTTATCCACAACGACTATAAGTTTGATAACATCATCTTAGACAGTGAAGACATCACCCAAGTAAAAGCCGTACTAGACTGGGAAATGTCCACCGTGGGCGACCCACTCACAGACCTAGGCATTGTACTGAGCTATACCTCCGAACCCAACGACCCACCTTACCTGCGCAATTTTAGTATGCGGCTGCCCGCAGGCGCGCTCACACGCGAAGAAATAGTGGCGCGCTATGAAAATATCACAGGCAAAAAAACCAGTAATCTAACTTACTATTATGCTTTTGCACTCTTCAAACTAGGCGTGGTAGTGCAGCAGATTTATTACCGCTACCACAAGGGCTTTACCAAAGACGAGCGATTTGCACCCTTAATACATCTTGCCAAAGACTGCGCTCTCATGTCGGTACGTGTGATTGAAGAAAATAAAGTAAGTGGGTTTTAAAACTCTTACTATTGAAAGAACTAACGCTAAAAGGATTTTAAGACAGAATAGCATCTTACTCATAAAAGCAAAATTAACTACAAAAACTAAGCTTCAATCGTTTGAAAAATGCAGATAGCAATGTATTTTTGAAGAAGCACAAAAATAAAAAAAGTAAATATGTCAAAAAAGAAAATAACCTACAATAATCTGAGCCTTGAAATAGAAAACGGAATTGCACTGATTACTATTCGCAGAGCCTCTAAACTCAATGCGCTCAACCACGACACAGTAGAAGACCTCCGCAAAGCCATGACTGAGGTATATCATAATACTGAGATTAACAGTACTATCATCACCGGCGAAGGTACAAAAGCCTTTGCAGCTGGAGCTGATATCGCAGAACTTTCTCAACTTGATGAGATAGGGGCTAAAAGGTACTCACAGAATGGGCAAGATGTCTATGCTATGCTAGAAAATTGCCCTAAGCCTGTCATTGCAGCGGTCAATGGCTATGCACTCGGAGGGGGCTGCGAGTTAGCCCTTGCTTGTCATATGCGCGTAGCCGTAGAAAGTGCCAAATTTGGCTTGCCCGAGGTAAAGCTAGGCACATTGCCCGGCTTTGGAGGCACACAACGCCTCACGCAGAGCATTGGGAAAGCAAAAACGCTTGAACTCATCATGACTGGTGATATGCTTTCGGCACGCGAAGCTTACGAGCTTGGGCTGGTCAATCACGTAGTAAGTACGCATGAAGAACTTTTTACCAAAACACGCGAAATCTTAAAGAAAATAGCCACTTCTGGACCACTTGCAGTTTCAATGGTGATTAAGTCAGTTAATTCTGTGTACAGTAGTTATGAAGCAGGTTACCTGAAAGAGTCAGTTTACTTTGGGCAATCAGCAAATACTAGCGATTTCCATGAAGGTATGAAAGCCTTTTTAGAAAAGAGAACACCTGATTTTGAGGGCAAATAGCTATGTAAAAAAACTCAGAAGGAGCTAAACTTACCCCCTTCTGAGTTTTAGAGCTTTTGGCATTGTAGCCAACCCGATGAGTTTATTTCAAAATTTCTACCTTTAAGCCTACTAGCTGCTTAGGAGCTTGGTCTTCGGGGCGTACCTCGAGGGCTGCAATTTTATCTACTACGTCCATTCCCTCCACTACTCTACCAAATACCGTATGTTTGCCATCAAGCTCGGGAACACCCCCTTGGCTGATATATGCTTGCCTTTGGGTGGCTGTAAAACTAACCTTATCTCTTGCCTCGATGGCCTTTAGCTGCCCTTCTGTGTATTTTTGCCCTTGCACGATATAAAAATCATAAGGTGTAGAACCTTGTCCATCTTTGAGCTTTTCGGGTTTGGTCATGGCTACTCCTCCTCTCACGTGGAAGTACTTTTCAATGAGGTATTCATCTGGGATACTGTACTTGCCAATTTTTGCTTTGGCAGCCTCTCTTTGTGGAAAATTACCAGCCCCAGCCTGAATCATAAAATCTTTGATGACCCTGTAGAAAGGAACACCATTGAAAAAACCTTTTTTGCTAAGATAGATAAAGTTAGCCCTGTGCAAGGGGGTTTCTTCAAAAAGTTGAATTTTTATATTGCCTAGGTCTGTTTTGAGTACCAATTCAGTTTCAGGGTTGGCTTCGCCATAGTTGAGCAAATGCTTACGTGCATTGTTTTCGTCTAAAGTAGGCATTGCATAGGAGGTAGCTACTTTGCGTGTTTGATTTTGTACTTGGCTTGTGTCGCTGTTGGCTTCTGAGTTACTAGAAGTTTCGCTTTGGCAAGCACTCAGCAATAAAACCCACAAAGCTGTAAAGCAAGCAGAAAGAAAATGATGATTCATAAGAAATTGATTTAATGGAATAGTCTAATTTTCAAAGCAACGATAGCAAGAAAAATAGAAAAGAGCAAATAAAGTAATTATAAAATTGATAGAATTAATCTCACCTTTGCTGCTAGTTTGTACTGATTACTTAGCAAAAAATTCCTTTTTTTCATTATTTCAATTAAAATGTTCATATTTGCTTTTAAGATTAAGAAAATAAAGCAACAGATTTTTGAGAGTTACATCAATAGCAAAGAAGCATGAACACACAAATACAATCTGAGATAGACGCATTGCTCAATGAACTGAGCCAAATAGACAGCACACTAGAAGCAGCAGAAAAAGCAAGAGCAGAGAAAAAAATCCTCTACAATATCGGTAAAAAATATGATGAAGTTCAAGCATGGGAACAAGCAGAAAACTACCTCAAACAAGCCTTAGAAAAACTCACTTCTTACACGCCCGAAAACAATGAAGAAGCTGAAATATGCTCCAATCTGGCAGGCATACAGCTAGACCAACAGCAGTATGCAGCGGCAAGTGAATATTATCAGCAAATACTAGCATTTCCCGAAAATGATTTCAAAGGCAAAGCCTACCACAGTTTGGCTTTTTGCCAAATGCAACTTGATGCACCCGAAGAAGCCTTGGCGCATCTAGAGCAGGCAATCCAATGGAATACTACAGCAGAGAAATACCTAGACTTGGGCAAAAATCATCACCTATTGGCTATTCTCCATCTCAGGCAAGAAGCCAAAGCAAACGCACTTGAGCATTTTGAAGAAGCCGTTGCGATACTTGCCCCACACCAACATTTTGCAGAACTCAAAGGCGTACTTGATAACCTTCGGCTTTTTGTGAAAGAGGCTATGCGCCCCCAAAATCAATTGACTTTTTACAACAATCATCTGGCCCAAAGCAGCGAAGAAGAACAAGAAGCTTTGATGGGATTTTGGTATTATTACCGTGGGCTTTGGTATGAAGAAGAACAAAAAAACAAAGAGGCTTTTGAAGATTTTGAACAAGCAAAGAAACTGCACGACAAGCACCAAATCACTGCAATTGCGGGTATGCTTTGGTACCATTTGGGCGCACTTTTAGAAGAACAAGGCAAACATACACTTTCTATTACTTACCACGCCGAAGCCCTCAAACTACTTTTAGCACAGAAAGACTACTCAAAAGTGGGTTTGATTGCCTATTTTCTGAAAAGTTCACTTGATGCAATTCAAGAACCTATCATCAAGCAAGAAATTGAAATACTGCTTGAAGAGGTACAAACGCTTGGCTTATCAATAGAAGATGAGGAAACTCCTGCCACCAATTCGGCGCAAGACCCTACTCAAGAACCTGATTGGGTATCCAATGAAATGTTGTCGGAAAACCTTGCTGCTGTAGCCCAAATCCATCAACTCACCAAAGATGAATTAAAGGAAAAACTACAAGAGCTTAAACACCAACTCCCCGAAGCCTTAGCAGCCTATACTGAAAATGCACTTGAGCTAGCAGAACGCTACGAGCAAGACTACAAAGGAGCTTGGTTCAATAAAAAGAAGAAACAACAAAAATTTGTGAGTTTTTGCACAGATTTTACCAGAGAATTGGATAAATTAGCAGAAAATAACTCTCTAAATGAAGAACAGCACAAACTCATAAAAGAAACAAAAATTGCTTTGCAAGCACTTTGAGTGAGAAATTAGTTAGTAAAGTGTAAATTATTAGTTGTGAATTATGAACTTTTAAAGCACTCATTATCAACAACTTATAAGTTAATTAACCGAAGTTATTTTTTACATTTTCCTTATCAGGATTTAGTTGATGGTTGTTACTAACTTAACCAAATCAACAGTTTATTTTTGGAATAATATAAAATCATTCACCTCTAAATATATAAAAATATGCCCCCTGCTGCAAGAATAACCGACATGCACGTCTGCCCCACGCAAACCCCAGGTACGCCACCTATTCCACACGTAGGAGGCCCTATCACTGGGCCAGGCGTTTCTACTGTACTCATAGCGGGTATGCCCGCTGCTGTAGTAGGTGATATGGCAACGTGTGTAGGCCCACCCGACAGCATTGTAAAAGGCTCTAGCACGGTATTGATAGGTGGAAAACCTGCCGCACGCATGGGTGATAGCTGTGTGCACGGAGGTAGCATCGTAGCAGGCGCGCCTACAGTGATGATAGGAGGCTAAATTCAAGAACCTATGCCTACTACCTTAACAATTTTTGAGCAGGGCGCGCCTTTTCAGTTTCCTTTCGAGGGAAAAACCCTAGAAGAGTTTAAGGTGTTTTTACAAAGCATGTGGCATAACAAAAGATGGCGGATACCCTTTGAAAAGGCCAACACTCCCCTAAGCCCTTTTTTCAGATGGAACGGAGATTGGGCATCGCCCCAAGGCTATGTGGGCTTTATCAAATACCAAGATTGTGTCGTAACACTTTATCCAAAACTGTTTGCCCACCAGCCTCCTTCGCAGCAGCTCATGTGGAAGCACTTATTTTTTTATCTTGACTATGCCCAGCCAAGCCAATATGCCTGGGATTTTGTGCAGGGTACTGCTGAAGGTTTAAACAATGCCTGGGAGCTTTACCAGATGATGTGTTTGGCAAAAATCAAAAGCTACCTTACAGAAGAAGTGTATCAAAGCTACGAACCTACTACTGCCCTGCTACCACAGCTAAAAGGGCGATTGGCAGTGCAAGTCTATCTGCAGCAAGCACTCAGCAAAGGAAAATGGCAACAGTTGGCGGTAAGGCATGCCCCCTTAATACTAGATAATCCCCTCAATCAATTGCTTAAATTTGTACTGATAC
The DNA here is from genome assembly GCA_964480455.1 of uncultured Cytophagaceae bacterium. Lineage (GTDB taxonomy): Bacteria > Bacteroidota > Bacteroidia > Cytophagales > Microscillaceae > JAABSX01. The sequence goes on along the minus strand of CAYZQI010000088.1, from coordinate 9,428 downwards.
AATGGCAGAACAACGCACAGAAAGACACTACTCCTGACCTCGTGCTGGCTGAACTACTGCAGCACTTGGAAAATATCACGCTGCGACATTTTACACTTGAAGAAGCCCTTACCATTAGATTGCCCAGCTTTGAAGGTGCTGCAAAGCAAGTTTTAGAGATTTGTATTTATTTCTTGGAAAATAAAGTGGCAAATATAGGCACAGCACAACACCAAAACTTTGTTTGGCTGTTGCCTATGGAGCGTGTCTATGAGCGATTTATTTTTGGTTTTTTGAAAAAACACTTTCCACAGTTAAAAATAGAATGGCAGAACAGTGCTTATTTAGCTACTTCTTGTTTTACACAGCTACCTGCACTCAGAATACAGCCCGATATGTACCTGCCCGAATTTTCTAAGGTACTTGATGCAAAATACAAACTACCCTCAGCTCACACTTCCCTTGGTATTTTGCCCGAAGATGCTTATCAAATGATTGCTTACTGCCTTGCCAAGCAAGCAAAAGAGGCGTGTTTGATGTATCCCACAGGTTTCAGTGAGGAGACTACAGCACCACATAGCTTCCAAATTAAGACGGGCAATACTCAAGATAATTGTATTTTACTCAAAGCTTTTGCTCTTCAACTCACTTCTGCACAAGAAAACCATACTTGGCAGACCACACTCACTCAGCAACTCATCAAACAGTTTGAGGCGATTTTGTACTAAAAATTGCCCGTAGCCTCGCGCCATTGCATAATGAGTTCAAAAGTATTACCTGATTTGATGTAATCCATATAGCCTGAGACCCCCTCTACTCCTATAAGTTTTTGTAGGGCAGCCTGCTCTTCGGGTTTAGGCTCTGCGGGCAGGTACATCAGCAGTTCTTCTATTTCATACAGCTTGGCCACACGCTCGGTGTCTGCCAGTTGGTATCTTTGGCAGAAGGCTAAAAACTCAGGGCTATCTTTGCTCATATTTTTTGAATAAAAACTATCAAGTGAAAGAAAGGTTTATTTCAACTACACTCTGTAAGCTAAGTGTGCCTTTGCACTAGTTTTGTATTTTGAGCAGAGAAACTAAGCTGCTCGATAAGAATGCTGTTTTTGTATCAGCTATCTTGTTTTTTGGATATTCTTTTTGTATTTGCTTTGCAATCTCACAATCAACCTATAAATTGCATTAGATTGTAAAACTTTCTGACAACTCAACAAATTATTAACGCTTAATCCACTTAAAATCTATCAAAATGAAACCCATATCAGGACTTGATGCCACTTTTTTGTATGCCGAAACTCCTAATAGCCCTATGCATGTGGCAAGTGTGGCAGTGATTGAAGGCTCATTAAAATTTGAAGATTTTAGAAAAGTAATTTTATCACGGCTGCATCTTATCCCCAAATTGCGTCAACGGCTCATGCAAGTGCCTTTCAACATTGATTATCCTTACTGGGTAGATGACCCTAGTTTTGATATAGATATGCACCTACAGCGCATTGCCCTGCCCAAGCCAGGCAGTTGGAAAGAGCTACGTGCCACTGCTTCAAGCATTATGAGTGAGCCACTAGACCGCACACGCCCACTTTGGCATTTTACCTTTATAGAAGGGCTAGACAATATTCCACAAGTGCCTGCTGGCTCAGTAGCTATCATTTCTAAGATACACCACGTAGCCATAGATGGCATGGCAGGCTCAAGTATGATGGCTTTGCTGTTTGATTTCGGGCCAAAGCCTTCTAAAATCAACCCACCCCAGCCCTATGAGCCGAAGCCTCTTCCTGACCCAATCTCTATGATGATTAACAGTAGTATGAGTTTTGTGGCAAAGCCCTTCAAGTTTCCACGTATTGTGGCAGATACCCTCACAGCTACCTTTAAGCTAGGCTTCATGAACCAAGCCCAGAGGCTCAAGCTCCCCACAGCTCCTTTTACAGCTCCGCCAAGCCCACTTAACCGCATCATCTCACCACGCCGCAAGTGGAATAGTGCCTTGCTTTCGTTTGAGCGAATAAAAGCTCTTAAAGATTTGATGGATACTACTTTCAATGATGTGGTATTGGCTATCTGCGCAGGTGCTTTGAGAAAATACCTCCTAGAAAAGAAGAAACTTCCCCTGAAGCCACTTGTGGGTATGATACCTGTTTCTACCCGTAGCAATACTGAAAAAGGGCAAACCTCTGGTAATCAAATTTCTTCTATGCTTGTGCAGCTTGCCACCAATGTAGCAGACCCCATAGAGCGGCTAGAAACCATTGCTGAGAATACCATCAGAACTAAAACCTATCAAAATGCTTTGGGTGCAAAAACACTTGCAAAAATGGCTGAGGCAGTACCTTTTGGGCTTGCCAACCAAGCTGCCCAGATTTACTCAAGGTATAAAATAGCAGAGATGCACAATCCTGTGTTCAATGTAACTATTACTAATGTACCAGGACCACAAATGCCTTTTTACCTTAATGGGCATAAAGTGCTTGCTGTAATGGGTATGGCACCTATTATAGATGGTATGGGGCTTATCATTACAGTACTTAGCTACAATGGCTTGGTAAGCATTAGCCCCACCTCTGATGCCAACACTATGCCCGATATTGACACCTTCACACGCTACATTCGTGAATCTGCCAATGAGCTTGAAGCGGCTATTCACGCACAGGTAGAAGCCCAAAAACAGCCTGAGGTACAAGCAGAGCTTCACCAAGAAATTGAGCATTTTTTTGAAAGTGTAAGGGATTTTGTCAAAGAAAATCCTACGCTTTTTCCTGAAAATGGTGGCGTTTTTCAGGTACATATTGAGGGAGCACAACCTACCGATTGGAAAATAGACCTCGGCAAATCGCCTGCTACAGTACGCCGCAGTGGGGCAAGCAATCCTGATGTGCTGCTCAAAGTAGAAGACAAATACCTTGTACGCGTTGTAAGGGGTGAATTAGATATTCCTACGGCTTTTATACAAGGCAGAATAAAAGTAGAAGGAGATATGAGTAAACTTCCCCATCTCTCTGCAATTTTTGCGAAAGTGGCTGAGTAAAACTGAGTGTAGTTTTGTTGAGCCATTCTTTCTTTGAAAGGGTGCAAGTCAAATTGACTTCTTTATGCCCTCTCTTGAGGAGAAGGAAGGGGTAAGGTAGCCAAAAGGGGAAATTTGACGTGCGCCCCTTTAAAATACTGACTATTATATTGCCAGTAGAATTATCTGTAAGCAGTGCTTGTAAAGTACACTAATGAGCATATTGAGAGAAACGAAAATTATGAATTATGAATATGATTTTTTAATTCATCATTATCAACAACTTGTAAATAGAAATAATCGAGATTATTATTTACACTTCCTTAAAATCGTTTGAATATGAATAATTCAGACAAGCTTTTTTACTCAAAGGTAGCAGAGTGAATGCTTGTAGGGGCTATGCTCGGCATTACACAATATTTTAACAATACTTGGGCAGTAGCAATTACATCTTTTTCGCAGTAGCGAGCTATGCGCTCTAGCCCCTCTTCCTCTTCCCAGAATACCTTTCCTACTTGGCTTCCGTCAATATCATCTTTGGGTGTTTCAATACCAAAAACCGCACAAAGGAGTTCTAGTTTGGTGTAGTTTTTATAATCGCCAAAACGCCAGAGCTCGAGGGTATCTAAAAAAGGTACTTCCCAAGGTTTTTTGCCTTGTACTTTCAGAATAGGGGGCACAGTGATTTGGTTAATGAGGAAACGCCTGCCCAAGTACGGAAAGTCAAACTCTTTGCCGTTGTGTGCACAAAGCTGCCAATCTTTAAATTTACTTTCTAGCAATTCTTTAAACTGCTGCAGTAGCTCTACTTCATTGTAGGAATAAAAAGACTTCACCCTGAAATGAGGTACTTCTTGCTGCCAATTAATAAAACCAAAACTAACACAGATAACTTTACCAAACTCTGCAAAAATACCTGCCTTGTCGAGATAGACTTGGGCGGACGTATCGGTTTCTGCGTTGCGTATTTTTAATGATTTCTGCTCCCAAAGATTTTGTAGTACCTCAGGAACTTCCTCAAATGTTTTGTACGCCCTAGCAGTTTCTATATCAAGGAATAAGATACGTGAGAGTTCTTGTTGATTAAACATGGGCTTATCTGTTTTTGAGCTATTTCTATATTATTGAGCAATCTACAACTTTTTGTTGAGTTATAAAAATTTTAGTTTTGAATTTTTCTTTTATTTATTGATTGGATTACTCTGTTGAAGTGCTTGGAAAACTTTGTTGAAGAAAATACAATAAAAACTTAAATTTATACATTCAAAAAAACGCTTTTTAAATATTTTTTAAAAAAAACATTGATTTTTAGTATTTTAGATTATTTTTTGCGTAACTTGGTAGGATAAAGTTACAAGCAAAGTAACAGTATGCTTTTCTTATCTTATCGTATCTAACAAATAAAACCCACTACTTATGTTTACTCCTGAATATGTCCTAATCTTAGCCGCAGAGGTTGCGCTTGTAGGTCTTGTCTTCTTTTATATCCTGACCACAGACAAATCCGAACAGAAGGCAAAGAAAAACAAATAGCAATTTGCTAAAGCTAAGTCAGACTCAGGGGGCTTATACAAAGTTTTTGGTTTTTTTATACTATTTCAAGAAGGTTCAAGTTTTTCTGAACATTTATCCAACAAAAATTGGGTGAAGCTATTTTAATAACATAGATTCTTGAAAAAGTATATTAAAAATTAAAGACAATTGTGTAGGCCCTTTGTTTTTTCGATTCCTCAAAGTCTTTACTTCGCAGTTTCATAAAAAAGTAGCTCTACTCACTAATTTTCGCTCTTATAGCAACTCATAATAAACAAGCTACAAATTCATAATTTCCTTAGTTTCCTAGATTGGGCAAACCGTCTTTATCAAGGCTTCTTCGCTTAAAAATATGCAGAGCAAAAGCTTCTTTAGAGTAAGTAGTTTCGTGTACCCAGCCATTTCTGTAAAGAAAATTAAAAATATCCATCTCACCATTGAATTTTTTATCATTGCCACGCTCGTCGCTAATGCGGTGATTGGTGAAAGGAGGGCGAATCAGTTGTCCATAATCTATAATGGCAAAAGGCTGCCGCTGAAAAGCACGGTTGTCTAAAATTAGCTCAATATACACCACTTCACGCATTTGGTTGATGTTTTTTCCATTTACAAAAACCTGTGCTCGCAAATTACTTTGCACAAAAAATAATGCTATCACGATAAAAAAGAGAAGTTTTTTCATAAAAAGATATTGTTAGCAATAGTGACTAAATAAGGTGAATAATTATTTATGGTAAAATGCTCATTGCTAATGAATTACAAATATTAACTTAATAATTAATAACCAATCTATTATTTAGGTATAAAATTCAAGGGGTGTAATTCAAATTGACTTCCTTATGCCCTCTCTTGTGAAGAAAGAAAGGGTGAGGTGGCTAAAAAGGGAAATTTGACTTGCACCCAATTCAAGATACAATTAGCACTTAATCTACTCAATCTGCAAATTGTGTTTTGAGTTCATCATCAAGTTTATCTGCCCACCACTCAAGGTCTGCAATACAAGTAGATAGCTCGTGATAGTCAATCCCTCTGATGTCGCGTTCGTAGGTAGCATATACCCAGTTGCTATTGGGCATTACAGAGAGCTTTACGCCTAGTTTGGTATCATTCAGCTCGAGTAAGTGTCTGTAAAAGGCAAGTTCTTTTTTTTGAGGTACTTGCAAAAGAGGAGAGAAAATACGGAGATATTCGCGGCTACTCCCGCTTTGTAGGGGTACTGTCTGTATATAAACTTGTATGCGTGCTGAGCCTGTACGCCAATTCCAAGATTGTTTTTCTTCATTGAAACTGTCTTTAAGGTCGAGATTAATCGATTTTACATATTGATTAATCATTTCATAAACTCTTTCTTTTTGCGATGTCATAATTTTCTTTTTTGAAGGTGTAGAATGTAATACAGATAATTGGCTTTATTTACTGAAAAAACTGCATTTAAGTTACTTCTGTTTATCAAAGATAACTATTTAAAACAATTGTGTGTCATAAAGAATAACAGAAAAGAGTTGAGTAGCTACTGGTGGGCGGTTTTAGATGCTTGCTTGATGCAGCAGCCTACTAATTGAAACCGTCATCATCTTCAACTGGCTCAAGGTTGCGTTCTTTCTTACGAATTGTTTTGCTTTCAGATACACTGAATATACCAGGTTCGCTAGGAGGGTTAAAACCGTTGCGTACTGCCACGCGCATACCTCGTTCTCTCAAAAAATCTATTACTGCAAGATTTACTTCTGATTGTATATCCCAGAAAGGCGCATCAAGTTTGATATAATAGATAAAATGCACCATCAATGCATAATCATTAAATCCTTTGAGTGTAACCTTACACTCTCTATCCACATAGAGGTTACTCAGGGCAAGGTCTTTCAAAAAGTCGAGAAGTGCTTGCACTTGGGCAGGGTGTGTATCTACGGGTAGCGGAATGGTCATTTCAGATTTTGAGCCGGGTGCTGCCGAGATATTGACTACTTCTTTATCTGCGAAGCTTTTGTTTGGAATAGTTACCAGAAAATTATCCAAAAAAGTGCGCAAGCGTGTTGTACTTAGGCCGATACTTTCTACATAGCCGTCATACTCATCTATTTGTATGCGGTCATCTATTTTGAAAGGTTGTGTGATGAGTACATTCAGCCCACCAAACATATTCATAATAGTAGTACGTGCGCCAATGGCAAACGCCAAGCCTCCAATGCCCAAGCCTGCTAAAATCGTAGCCACATCATAGCCTGCATTATTGAGCCCTACCACTATGGCGACAAACCAAACAATGATGCTAAAGCCTCTCCTTGCAATAGGCAAGATGGCATCATCAAGGTTATTTTCGGTTTTTTCTACTGCTGGCACTATGTACTCTTCAATGAGTGCATCAATAGTACGCACGATGAGCCAAGCAATGTCTAAAATCACAAATAAATACACTAACCCCTGCAATTGGCTACGCATAGCATCGGCGAGGTTGAGTACACTAATACCATACCAGACTCCTACAATCACAATGGCAGCTACGATGGGCTCTTCTACCTTATCTACTATGATGTCGTCTAGCTTAGTTTTAGTTTTATTGGTGAAAATTCTGATAATTTTGGTAAAAAACCAGTACAAGATTCGCCCTATTATCAGCGAACCCAATATGATAGAAAGTGCCAAAAACCACTCTGAAAGTGTGCTACCATAAAATTGTTTTTGAAAAAGGTCTTGCATCTGTATTTTCTTTAAAAATCACTCAATTACCCTTGTTAAGACAATTTTACTGCCATCTTTCTACTCGAGAGTTGTCTTTCAATCTTTTAATTAAGAGATAAAACACTTGTGTAAGTTTTATCTATTTTCACAAATATAGGCTCTTAGCCAAGCCTATTTTATAATAGCAATAGTATTATTTTAATAAGTTACTTTAATGCCATGATAGCGCTCCTGATGCTGGTAATCTTTTCTTAGGGGATAACCTTCCCAATCCTTGGGGAGTAAGATGCGCCTAAGGTCGGGGTGATTTGTGAAAGAAATACCCAATAAGTCATACGCTTCACGCTCGTGCCAATTGGCTGTTTGCCATACACTACTTACACTAGCCACCTGAGGGAGTGCCTCGTCTTGTTTGGGGCGTTGGAGTAGTACTTTGAGTACTAACTTGTGCTGATAGGGAATAGAATAGAGATGGTATAAAACCTCCATAGTGCCTACGGCTTGCCCATTGTCGAGGGCAGTAAGGCAAGAGAGAAAATCAAAATAAGTATGCTCGCTGTCGTGCAGAAATTGGCAAACGTTTGTAATTTCTGAAGGCTGCACCTGAATATAGGGCTGCACTACCGCAGGGTTGCTGTCTAATATTACATCTTTTCCAAAATTATCTAGTAGTAGATTATAGATTTCATCAAAATTTTTCATTACGATTTGGTTAAATCCCATACTTTAAATGTGTAGTACCCTATTTTACAATTTCTAAAAGGTCTTTATCCTCCCAATATTCCTTAAAATCAATGTCTTGAAGCATTTCTTCTTTATAATCAGGATTTATTTTACAGACCTTTTTGATATATTTCATCATTTCTTCTTTTTGCTGCCATTTGGCGTAGATGCAAGCTATATTGTAATAGTAAGAAGAATGATCAGGATATTTTTTGAGGGCTTCTTGATAGACCATCAATGACTCGGAATATCTTTTTAGGTGATACAGTGCCTGTGCTTTTCTAAAATACAGCGATTCTTCCCTTGCTGAACCTACTTGCGGATATTGCTTATAAAGTGCCATTCCTTTGGTAGCAGCCTCCAATGATTGTTCATCTTTGCCCATTCTTCTGTAATAGCCTGAGATATTTGCCCAAGCCAACGTAGCAATTTCTATTTTTTCAATGTCTATTGTTTCGTTATCTGCTATGATAGGGATTGCTTTTTGACTGTATTCTATCCCTGTTGTATAGTCTTGCTTCAGGTTTGCAAGGATAGCCCCTTTGGTTACCCAAAAATTAGCTTCTTGGGGATACAATTCAAGTGCTTTGTCTATGTTTTGGTTTGCCGCTTCATAGTTTTTTCTGCTGTATGCCTGACCAGCTTTGTTATTGTATTCATCTGCAAAAATCTTTGGGAATGTTTTTTCAAGCCGTTCTATGACTTCCGAGGGGAATTCGTTGCCATAATAATAGATTCTTTGTAGGTTTTTTAGATTTGCCAGCCCTTCGGGTAGGTCTGTCAGGTTATTTTCTGAGATGTCTAATTCTTCTAAATTCGTAAAATCTCCTATTTCTTTGGGCAGATAGTCTAAGGATTGGTATGATAGATTAAGGGAGTTTTGATCAATGAAGTGCCATAGGGCTTCTTTGGGCGGCATGGCATCGTGTACTAAACAAAATCTCAGGGCAGTTTTTTCAAGGACAAGGAATGTCTTTGCGACTGTGTTTTTGTCCAAAAATGAAAACTCACTGAATATACGGTGATGATGCTCATACAAAAAACCTTCAAACGCTTCGGCTTCATTGTCATAACCATTTACATAACTCCCTTTATCAGCACTGAACTCCGCCAATATTTCGGCAAGTTGCCCTAGCTGATTTGCTTGCATGAGTTGCTCAATTTGCTTTTTTAGTTTGTATTTGCTGTCAGAAGATATGTAGTGTAGCCCCACTAAATAAGACCAAAACTGGGCGGGCACTCCTCCACCTGCCAAGAGTTTCAATGCTATTTTCTGATTGGCTACCTCGCCAGATAGCAATAAATTAATGACTTTCTGTCTTTGTTCTTTTGCCTGATGGCTATCTTCTAGTAAGTAATTATTTTGCATTTTTTATATTGAGGTCTGCATAATTTACGAGACTGTTAATTATTAATTACTTGATAATCAATATTTCATAATATAAATTTTAAGGGTAGTTGCTGAATAAAGTGTGTATGCTTTGAAAACTTTTTCACTCCATAGCCCA
>CAYZQI010000087.1:0-19883 GCA_964480455.1 uncultured Cytophagaceae bacterium | reverse complement strand
GCTTTTGAAGAAGAAAAAAGAAAATTAGAGGAAGAAAGAAGAAAAACAGGCAACTAAGCAAAGAAACTTTGGCTATCTGATAATTTTTGCGGAAATCTGTAGAGCGGACTTCTAGTCCGCTGATATTTATGCATCAAATAACATCAAGTCTTTCTTATTAAGCATCATCACAGAAATTGTCAGAGAACTGGAAAATTTCTACAATAATTAAAGTTATATTTTATATAAACTATTGATAGCCAAATACTTGCTTTAAAAATAATTGACTATTCCGCATTCTATTTTTATCTATGATTGTCATTAAACTACCTTGCGATATGAGATTGGCCTACTACACTGGATTATTTATCCTGCTGCTGCTGACATACAATACCCTCAATGCCCAAGAAAAAACCGTAGAAGTAAGAGTACAAGAAGGGCATCAGGCAATGGTAGAAGTCATTGCTTTCTCAAAAGATGGAAAATTTCTCGTCAGTGCAGCGGCTGAAGAAATCCTACTTTGGGAAGTAAATACGGGTAAAGTACTCCAAAGACTAGCCCAAGCACCCGAATATGTGATGGACATGGTGTTTTTAGACAACACAAATCAGATTGTAGTGAGCGGCAGAAAGGGTATGTTGCTGCTCTACGACCTGAATACAGGCAAAATTATAGACAGCTTTAAAGGACATCAAGCAAATATTCCTTCTATAGACCTTAGCGCAGATGCAAGTAAACTGCTAAGTGCCTCAACAGACGGAAACATAAAAGTATGGGAAATTAGTACAAAAAAATTATTGCTTGAACTCGAGATGGCAGGAGAGTCTTTTCAAGAAGTAGTATTTAGACAAGAAAATATTTGGGCTTGGTCGAGCCAAGGCAAGGTAGTAAACTGGAGCGACAAGGGCACATTCATTCAGCGCATTACAATACCTACGCCCAATATCTACAAGGTAGCTTTTTCGCCTGATGGTAAATTAATGGCATTAGGGCGAGAAAATCCTTTTGGAAAAGAGGCTTTCATTAGTCTTTTTGATTTGGAAAAAAAGCAGGTACTCAAAGATATGAATGCCTACAACAATGATACCCCCATCAAAGGCTTACACAGTCTGACCTTTTCACCTAGTGGAAAATACATTTTGGCAGGCGGAGGGGATAGTTTTACGCTTAGACTTCAGCCGCTTTTGGGGCTATGGGAGGTCAGTACTGGAAAAAACCTACACAATTTTTCAACCGAAGACCTAGATGGGATAGCGTCAGTAGCTTTTTTTCCAGAAGGAAACCAAGTGATTGCAGGAGGAAGAGATAAGCAGCTAAAAGGAAAACTACTCAGCTACGCTTTATCAGCTGCAAACAAGTCAGCAGAATATGTATATCAATCTCAGGTAGGGGGCATAGAGGCTGCTACTTTTTCGCCTGATGGAAAATACATTCTCTTTGGCAACGATAGCCCCAAGCTATGGGATATGCAAACAGGCAAAATCATCAAAGGAGGCTTTGGAGAATCTTCACTTGCCATTGTGAAAGACCTTGCTTTTAGCCCCGACAACCTTAAAGTAATTAAACTTGTCTCGGAGCGCGGGCAGATTTTCTACCAAAGCTACAATACGCTGAATGGCGAAGAGATAGATTTTGCTATGGTAGGTTTTGATGGTGATGACGAAGCCCTGCAGTTTAGCAAAGATACTGTGTTTACAAGCTATGAACTGCCTAGCAAATCTTTGAAGATTGAAGTAGCTGACGCTAAAAGCTTGGTATTTAGAGATGCTAAAACAACAAAAACACTTGCCACACTCTATACCCTAGAGGGCAATAATGAGGATTTTGTACTGATACTACCCGACGGACGCTTTGACGGCACAACGCAAGGTATTGAAAAGCTACTACATTTTGTGGTAGAAAATGAATCTATCTCACTCTCACAACTCAAAGCACGCTACTATGAGCCTAACCTATGGGCAAGACTTATGGGCTACTCTGAAGAGAAATTACGAGAAGTGCCTTTTTTTGACAAAGTAGCCTTGTATCCTTCTATTGCGCTTGAGCTGCTCCCCCCAACTGATGATAAATCCTTACTCAGCATCAAGCTACAAAATAGAGGTGGGGGCATTGGTGAAGTATTAGTACATATCAACGGCAGAGAAGTCATTACTGATGCCCGAACTTTAGTAAACCAAAACCCTAAAAATCTTGAAAACCAAAGCCAGCTAGCAATCCAAATAAATTTACAAGATAAGGCATTGAAGCGTTATTTTCAACGCTATACAGTGAACCTAGTGCAAGTATTTGCCCGCAATGCCGAAGGCTATCTCATCTCAAGAGCTGCCGAAATCATCATTAATCCCGCAGATTTATCAGGCTCAAAAGGAAAACTAAAAGAAGAACTTGAAGATGTTTCTGAAAAGTATAGCCGAGATAACCAAAGCCTCTATGTACTCTCTATTGGTGTACAAGAATATGCCAACCCAGCCATCAACTTGCGCTTCTCAGGCAAAGATGCCGCCGACATGGCAAAAGCACTAGAAATAGCAGGCAAACGACTTTTTGAAGATGAAAACAAAGGAAAAATAGACAAAGTCAAGATTACAGTCATTAGTAGCCTTGCCAAAGAAACCAATAAAAAACCTACCAAAGAAAACATCATCAAGGCCTTCAAAGACATTGCAGCCAAATCCCAACACAATGATGTGTTGCTGGTCTATCTCTCAGGGCACGGCATAGGCTGGGGAGGGGCACAAGGCGATTTCTATTTCTTAACTCAAGATGCCAATGCGGCAAGTGCCTCAGACTATACAGACTTACAAACCCTCCAAGCCCAATCCATCAGCAGTAGCGAACTTACCCTATTGATGAAAGACATACTGGCTATGAAGCAAGTGATCATCATAGATGCCTGCGGCTCGGGCAAAGCCGTAGATTTGGCAAGCGGTAAAAAAGACCTTGGCGCAAGCACCATCAGAGCCCTTGACCTCATGAATGGCAGGGGAGGAATGTTTATCATCACAGGCTGCGAAGCCAATGCCGTAAGTTATGAATCGTATGCCCTCGGGCAAGGCTTGCTGACTTATAGCTTGCTCGAAAAAATGAAAAACGGAGATAAAATAGAAGTAGCCGAATGGTTTAGATATGCCAAAAACAGAGTGCCGCACCTTATACAAAACAGTGAAGACCCCTCACGCCGACAAGAACCGCGCATCTTTGGCTCTGATGCACAAATATTTGTCGGAATTGTTACCGAAGAAGACAAAGCAAAAATTCCGCTTGCTACGCCTAAGCCCGTACTTGTGAGGGCTTTGTTCTTAGATAAAAATGAAATGAATGATGCCCTTGACCTGACAGCTTATTTCAACAAAGAACTTTCTGACCTTATCTTCTCCCAAAAAGATAAAAATCTACCCTTTACTTTTATGGATTTGCAAAATTACCCTGATGCCTACTATCTTTCTGGCTTTTATGAAAAACAAGAAGATACCTACTTACTCAGGGCCGTGCTAAAGCGTAATAAAAAAGAACTTGTGGAAGAATTTGAAATCACAGGCACAGACCAACAAAGCCTCTATAAATCACTACTCAGCAAGGTAAAAAGCAAATTGAGATAAACGCAAAATAACAGAACACCTATATTTCCTTAAAGAAAGATTACTTTTTTAGAGATATATTCGTTTAGTTTTAAGTAAAAGCTAGTTAGACAAAAAAAATGGAATTACCTATACCAAAACATTTATTATATCTAATAACTCCAATTGGAGAGTAAAACGATGAGTTTAATGTCAAAGGGAAATTGAAATGCAGATGTGGAAATGAAAACCTTGTAATTAAACTGGTTGGAGATGATTCAAATTATGAAAAAGACCAAGTAATTCAGGTTCTAGAAACAAATAATGGATTTTTCTTAATAATCAATGTTTTTTGTAATGTTTGCAAATCTGAGCATTTAATATTTAATAATGATTTTCACGGTTGGAATGGATTTGTTTGTGGTGGAGATAACAGAGAAATGGATAGACTCGAACCAAAACAGTGGGATTGTGACAAATGTAATAATTCAGAACATAAGATTGAATTGCAAATAGAATCGCAAGGAAAAGAAGATTTTATGGAAGAAGGCGGAGAAGAGTTTGGTGAACATAATTGGACTGAGGGTTTTAGTTGGTTAACTATAAAAACGGAATGTATAAATTGTAACAAAACTAATCCTGAATGGATATCATACGAAACAATGTAAAAAATAGCTAGCTACAATTTCGACTATACCTAATAAGAGCCAAAGTGCTAAAATGAAAGTAATTACACAAAATAAACTAACTGCTAAATGGATAGGTAAGTGCCTTGAAAACCCATACTTGCCACAGGCACGGCCGTTAGTATCACATAAAAATAAATAGATGAAGAAGGTTTTAAGCATAGTTTCATTTTTGATAACATTGACTTTTATTTCGTGTAGGCAGACAGACCCAAATAAACAAATTGACGAAGGGACTGTAAAGCATAATACATACACAAGTGAAGAAATTGGTTGGACAATAGAAATACCTGATGGTTGGACAGTAGTCGAGAAAGAACAAACTCGAGCCAATAATGAAAGAGGTTTAAAGGCAATGGAAGAGGTATTAGAAGGTGAAATAGATTATAGTGGGCTTAAAAATTTAATTGGATTTCAAAAGAACAAGTTTAATATATTTCAATCTACTTCTGAGCCATTTGAACTTGAATACGAAGGTGAATGGGAAGATAATAATGAAAGTCTAAAAGCACTACTTTATGCAACCTATACCAATCAGGGAATAAAAATTGATACATCTTCCTCTAAGGCTACTACTGACGGACTTGACTTTAAGGTTTTTCATATCATAGTGTATGGACCAAATGGAAAGAGAATTCTCCATCAAGATATGTATAGCAAGTATATCAACGGCTTTGACTTTGGAGTTATCATTAGCTACAATAATGAGAAAGATAAAAAAACTATGATGGATGTATGGAAAAATTCAAAATTTAAAAAAGAATAGAATTATGTATCATAATAGCACATATAACTTATGGAGGGAAAGTAGTAAATCACATCTTGACACTTTTAGCTATATTTGTTCAACCTGAAAAGAAAAGTGTCTCGAGAAGAGCTACAAACCATACTTAAGACCATTGATTAAAAACAACAGCATAAATTGCCAAATTACCCAATCATTTTTTATCATGAAAAAATTTTACTTAACATTATGGCTCAACCTATTACTTGCCCTTAACCTGCAAGCTTTTGCCAATGATAGCCTTCAATACAACGCCCAGCAACTCACCGAAAACCCGCAGTTACTCAAAAAATTACTCAAAGATTTTCGTGCTCATACCGCTACACCAGAACTAGGTATCAATAATGGAATTATTGATGGTGATGTAGAGCAAATCACTTCAATTGCACTAACCGATAGTAAAATAGTAGTAGCTTATAGAAGAAATACAACTAATGATATTGCATTGCAAGCAGGTAACATCAGCGGTGAGAATATCACTTTTGGAGGAGTAATCAGCGTAGCACAAGGAAGAAATAATCCTACACTTGTGCGCCTTTCTGACAGTGAGTTTGCTTTTGCTTATGCGCGAGATCCAGAAGAAGGATTCATCAGGAAAGGAACTGTAACGGGTACAAGTATTAGCCTAGAGACTTCTACTATGTTTACAGAGGGTTCTGATGACCAAGAAAATATCTATCAACTTAGAATGGTACATCTAACTGACAATAGATTGATGGTACTCTACTCTACCATCAACTTGGCTGGAGATTTTGATATTTTTTGTAGAGTTATAGACATTGATGATTCACCTGCCTCAGTAGGAGAGGTCCGTGACGCAAATGATGGCATTGATTTGGATACAGAAGAATTTGATGCAGTAGCACTCAGTGATACAGAAGTAATGCTAGCTTATCAAGACCAAATAGGTGGAAAGATTGCAAGACTAAGTGTTTCAGATTTTTTCATTGATTTTGCTTCAAATACAGTTATATTTAGCTCAGTTTCTTTTTTGACCAACATAAAACTCACCCTACTTTCCAGCAATAGAGTAGCTATTTTTTACGCAGATACTGCCTTTGGCAATGCTATCCTTGCAAATCTAGTCAATATCCTTCCAACCAGCATTGGTCTTAGCCCTGCTCAAACCATTGCCGTTATTAATACTAAAAGAATGGCTGTAACTACATTGAGCGATAATCGCATAGCTCTGGCTTATGTAGATGCCAACATACTTGGAGGACAAGTTCAGCGAGGCTATGTACGTATTTTAGATGCTTTGAGTGATTCTTTTGACATAGGAGTAGAGGTGCAATCGAGTAATCCTGATACCAGAGATGTTTCTATCATTGGGCTATCTACCACAAGTTTTGTAGTGAGTTATATAGATGAAGGAAATGGGGTAGGCAATGCACGTATAGGATTTATATGTCCCGAGGTAGCAACGCCCAGCAATCCAACAGTTTCAGATGTCAGTGCTACAGGCTTTACTCTCTCTTGGGACGCAGTGCCAGATGCCATAGGCTACAGGCTCACAGTAGCCGAAGATAATAATTTTGAAATCATTGTCAATAACTTAAATGATGCTTTTATTCTGGAGAACTCAGAAATACTACTCAACCTCAATCCAAATACACAATACTTTTTTGAATTGAAAGCAGAGAGCGACTGTGGGTTCTCTGATGCTATCACGGGGGAACAGTTCACACTTTCTGCTCCCCCTATAGCACTAGCGGCTACTGGCATTACGGGTTCAAGGTTTCGTGCCAACTGGCAACTGGTAGAAGGTATAGACACCTACACACTGATAGTAGCAACTGATATTACTTTCAACGACATCATACTCACAGAACAAGGAATAGTTGATAACTTTTTTATTGTAGAAGGGCTTACACCGAGCACTACCTATTATTACCGTGTATTTGCCGTCAATCCAGCGGGCAGTTCTGCACCTTCTAACCGAATCACCGTAAATACCACTGCAGCTACCAATGCTCCCACCAATCTGACCGCAAGCCCGATTTCTTCTACACAAATTCAATTGAACTGGATTGATAATAGCTCTCTTGAAACAAGTTATGTCGTGGAAAGGCGGCTGGGGCTTACGGGTACGTTTGCACAAATTGTTTCCTTGCCTGCCAATACCACCTCTTACAATGATGAAGGACTTACCATAAGTCAAGAGTATTGCTATCGTGCTAGAGCAGAAGTGCTACTTGTGGGTTCTTCTTCTAATAGCAACACAGCCTGCGCACAAACAGCCGACGTACCCGATACCCCTACCAACCTCACAGCAGCAGCTACAAGTTTTGACCTGATTTCGCTCAGTTGGGAATACACAGGCGACCGTGCGCAAGGCTTCCGTATAGAGCGAGCAGGTGCATTTAGTAATGGAAATTTCATAGAAATTGCCTCAGTAGAGGCTGGGCTTCGGAGTTTTGAAGATAATCAAATCAATGCCAATACCACTTACACTTATCGAGTCCGTGCTTTCGGTGCTAACGGCAACTCGCTCTACTCCAACCGTGCTTCTGCTACCACTCCCATAGACCCTAGTGTAGGCATACCCGTTCCGCCTTTTGAATTGTTGGCAATTTCGGTATCTCCGCAGCAGATAGATTTGGTCTGGGAGTATGCCACAGACCCCAACGTAATCTATAAAATAGAACGTGCAGCGGGAAGTTCCTCCAATTTTGTTCCTTTGAGCGATTTTGTAAGCCTGGAATCTATCAGTACCAAGCGATTTAGTGATACTCTTGGGCTAGAAGAAAATCAAGTATATTACTACCGAATTCGAGCTTGCACTGCTGGAGGAGAGTCAGATTATAGTGCTATTGTCAGTGCAGTAGCAGTTTGCAACTTACAGGTAGTGGTCATTAGAGATGATAGCGGAAGCGAAATCATCTGTGGAGGTAAAACAGCTTCTATGACGATTAGCAGACGTATTTTTGGGGCAAATTATCAATGGCGAAGAAATGGACAAGACATTCTTGGGGCTACCTTTGCGAATTATTTTGCCTCCGAAACAGGGCAATACAGTTGCGAAGTGAGTGTAGGCTTTGGCGGAGTCTGTAGTGCTGTGTCTATCAATGAATTGCTGGTAGTTGTACTTGGGTCGCCAGATGATTTGAGTGTAGATTTTGAGGGGAATAGGCTTCAAGCCTCTGTGCGTGATGCCGACCGCTACGAGTGGTTTTTAAATTATGAACTAATTCCCAATGCCAACGAAGATTTTTATGAACCTACTCAGCCGGGTATCTATTTTGTTATTGCAGTAATTGGCAATTGTGCTTCTACTTCTAACTTATATTTCTTTGGAGTTACTGCCAATGACACTCAAGATTTTGAATCAAGTTTTCAGCTTGCCCCTAACCCCGCTACCGACCGTCTGCACTTCAAAATAGGGCATCAAATCAATGCGCCTATCAAAGTGAGCCTGCGCAATGTACAAGGCAACCGCATCATGCTTTCAGAGGGTATCAAAGAAGATTTCTTGTTTGAAACAACCCTAGAAGTAGCTAATTTACCACGCGGTCTGTATATCTTAGAAGTGGAACTTGGTAAGCTAAGAGGGCAAAAAAAAATAATACTGCATTGAAAACTACATGAAGTATCTGATAATTACTTAAAGACTTGCTCAACAGAAAAATATAAAAATGAATGTACCTCAAAAAATAGAAAATATTATTTTTGACCTAGGTAATGTCATCATTGACATCAACCCTGCACTGACTGCAAAAAAGTTCATAGAACATGCTCCTGAGAGAGAAAATGAAATTAAAAATAGCCTACTAAATACAGAGCTATTTTATGCCTTTGAGAAAGGAAATATTGGCATAGCGGATTTTGAAAGAGGAATCTGTCAATTACTAAAAAAAGAGCTTACCAGCAAGCAGATTATCACAGCTTGGAATGCGCTCTTGCTGGGTATCCCTTCAGAACGCATCACGCTGCTCAAAAACCTTAAAAATAAGTACCGTACCTTTATTCTTAGCAATACCAATCAGGTACACGTAGCACACATAGAGGAAGCGTATCCTCTTGTGGAGTGGGTAGAAAAAGTTTATTATTCTTGTGATATGGGTAAGCGAAAGCCCGATATAGCTATTTATGAACAAGTTCTCTCCGAAAATAACCTTTTGCCCGAAGCTACGCTTTTTATAGATGATAACCTAGACAATGTACATACTGCAAAGAGCTTGCGCTTTCCAAGCATACGAATAACGGTAGGACAAAATTCTGTGACAGATATTTTTGATATGAAAAATTATGAAGTGAAATATCTCTTTGAAGTCTAATCTCAATAAAAA
Source organism: uncultured Cytophagaceae bacterium (assembly GCA_964480455.1). Classification (GTDB taxonomy): domain Bacteria; phylum Bacteroidota; class Bacteroidia; order Cytophagales; family Microscillaceae; genus JAABSX01. The sequence continues at coordinate 10,588 of CAYZQI010000087.1, read as the reverse complement.
CGCTTGATGAAATATTATTTTATATATCGCTTTTTGATAGTCTTGCTTTTGTGTGCCTTGTTAGGCTGTGGCGACAATGTGGGGCCTTTTGCCAACTATGTCAGCTTTGAGATAGACGGCGTTTTTTGGGAGTCTAACCAAGCCAATGCCATAGGAAGTATAGCAGGAGGGGGGCTTATCAGTATCAACATGGAGGCAGTTAATGAGGCAGGAGAAGCCTTTGAACTGCGAATTTTCTCAACCGACCAAAATGCCATAGAGTATGTCTTTGACCAAAACACGAGCATAGGCTACACAGCCACAGGAAATCTGAATAGTAGTCAGGTCTATCGTTCTAACAACTGCACTACTTTTTCGGGAGGGATTATTTTCTCAGAGCGCAACCTTAGTTTTGTAAGTGGTACTTTTAGAGGTACAGTATGCCTGCCATCTGGAGAGGTAAAACAAATTCGGAATGGGTTTTTCAATCAAGTTTTTTTGTGATAGGTTATGTGTGCTTTCTGCTCGGTGTAGATAGAAATCAAGTCCAACCAATTAGCTGATTGAAGATATATGTAAATATCACCGTAAGGGTGCATCACATAAGGAAAATCAAAACTTGCCATAGAAGATTGTCAGCTCATTGTTAATATTGTACGCTCGCTGCGTAACTCGAGGGTTTGTGAGTTTTCGCCCACAGTAAGAGGTTGTATTATGATAGCCAAGACTATGGCAGTACTGGAGCTGCGCCCATTGGAAGCCAAAGAAGATTTTATGGATATTTGCCAAGATGTACTTTCGTCAGAAAAAAGCCGAGTAGGGTCAGTCAGCCAGCATCAATCGGAAGTGAAAGACCTCATCAAAGAAATAGTCAATCATCGATTTGAGTTTTGGAAAGATACCCAAACACCTCTCCCTAAAAAAACAATACGTACACAGAAATCAAAAAATGGCGCAACCATAAAATGAATGTATCAGTATCTAAAAAAACAAACTATGCTACCATACATTTATCCAACAATCTGTCAGATTCATCAATAAAAACTGAGATTTTTATAACATAAAAAAATATGCAAATCAATAAAATCAAAGGAATAGAAAAATTAAAAAATACACCTTTTGTAAAACAACGCTCTGTACCCTTGCAAAAACATAACATGCAAACCGAGCTTTATTTTTTGAGAAAAGAAAGGGAGCGGCTGCTCAAAAGGCAAGAGTTCGCAGACCAACGCTTGGCACAAATCAACCAAGAACTGAAAGGGCTACTTGTGTTGTGGCAAGATGAAATCAAAGAAGTTGGTGAAGAAGCAGGTTCTATCGTAAAAAATAAAAAAGAGTGGAAAACCAAGCCTTTGAGTTATTAGAGAAAAACAAAAAAGCCAACTTTTTGAAAAGTTAGCTTTTTTATAAACTTTATCTATGTCAGATGACCTAGTAACGACGATTGCCACCACCAGACCAGCCGCCGCTGTTTCCACCGCCGCTGTAATTGCTTTCCTTAGGACGAGCTTTTTTGACTACGATGGTACGGCCATCAAATTCTTGTTCGTTTAAATCTTGAATAGCGTTGTTGGCTTCGCTATCATCGGGCATCTCTACAAAACCGAATCCTTTTGAATTACCTGTAAATTTATCCATGATAATTTTTACAGAACTGACATCACCAAAACCTTCAAATAACTCTCTCAAGTCGTTTTCTTCGGTTTCATAATTTAACTTTGCTACGAAAATGTTCATTGTACTTAGAATAATAATAATAAAAAAAAGAATTAAAACGAGAATAAAATGAGTAGCAAGAAAAATGGGAAATGCCAAAAAAGAATTGCTAAACAGAAGATTGCTCACTTACAATACAAAGGTAAGGATAAAAATGGATAATCCAAGGGTTTATTCATTTTTATTTTAAAAATCTTATTTAACTCCTGGCAATCACTAATGAATAAGTGCAACTTTGCCTTGTTTTTTGAATATTTCAAGCCTAAGCACATGAACATAAATAACGAGCCACAGTCTGTTACTTAGGCTTGCCACAAAAATTGTTGAACATTTGAAGCCCCAAATGAGAAAATATTGAAAAGAAATCCTTTTTTTTGCAGATTATAAAATCTATCCAGTGCAAAGAAGATTTTGAATAAACAAAAATTAAAATAAATTTTGATATGACAACTTGGTTTGTATGCAAGGTGAAATACCTAAAAATAGACGAACAGGGCAATGCCAAACAAATTACTGAGCCTTATATTGTTGATGCAGTTTCATTTACTGATGCTGAAAGCCGCATTTATAAAGAAATGGAGCAAAGAATATTAGGAGCTGATTTTACGATTGCTGACATTAGCCGAAGTAATTTTGAAGATATTTTTTATTACGAAGATTCAGACATTCTTTACAAGTGCAAAGTAACTTACAGCGACCTTGACACAAAAAATCAAAAAGAGAAAAAGGTAGTAAAATACATGCTCGTAACTGCTAACAATATCAAAGAAGCTTATGAAAGACTAGAAGACAAACTCAGCACTATGGTAGTGCCTTACGAAGTGCCCAGCATTGCGGTAAGCCCGTTTGTTGATATTTTTACCTACGACTCGTCTGAAAATGGCCTCACAACCGGTACACTGCAGCCACTAAGCGCATCAGGAGATAAATAAAGCCTCCTAAGGAAGGTTTTGTGCAAAAGAGTGATAGTAAAAAAGTACAATGCCTTTCTTTTTTTATCGCATCAGCTTAGGTAAAAGACAAATACCACCATACCCTACTCATCTTCTTCCTCAAGCAAATCTAAATCTTGGTAAGGCATTTGAGAGAGGTCGCGCCAGTTGCCTTGCCAGTCGTAGTATTCCGTGCCCTTAAATTTCTTTTTGTAATCATAATGTGAGGGTTCTCTGAAAGCATAACCTGTGTAGAGGTATTTTTTGCCAAGGGCACGTGTGTGGGCTATTTCTGCCAATAAGGTATGCACGCCAGGGCTAAAGTGCTGAAAATCAGGGTTAAACATAGCATAGACACTCGATGTGCTTTCAGAGGCAATATCCAAAAAACTCACAGCATAAAGCTCTTGCTGCGGACTGTAGAGGCAGCACTCTAAGGTATGGCAAGGCACAAATGCCGGGTTAGGGTCTAAGAAATCATAGATAGAGTTTGGCACATTGCTAGTAAAGCGCTGGGTATGTTGGTTAAACATTACTATTTTTTCTAAATCTATGTAGGCATTTCTGAAAATCACTTGGCTTTTTTGGGCTTTTCTCAAAATCTTTCTTTGGCTTTTTGAGAGTTGAAATTTCTCAAGGTTAATACGCAAAGGTGTAATCTGGCTGAGGGTGCTTCCATTCCAACTCAGAGTATCTCTGAAAAAAAAACTTCCAAAGTGCCTCCATCCGTCCGCAAGCAAAACATTCAACTCCTTGGGGCTTACATGCCCACGCTCCATGTAGTTCCAATATTGATTTTCTTCCATATTATCTCCTATTTTCCTGAATACCCCTGCAAAGGCGTTGCTTTCATGGTTTCAAATTAGGAATTTCTACTCGAACTAACAAACCTTTTCCTAAACCTTCGCTATGAATTTGGATAGTTCCCTTGAGTTTATCTACGGTTTGTTTTACAATATAAAGCCCCAACCCTGAGCCTTCAGAGGCTTCGGTAGCACGAAAAAACATGTTATAAATATTTTCTAAGTAGGCAATATCTACTCCTATGCCATTGTCTTCCACCAGTAGCAATGCTTTTTCTTGCGCAGATTGAACACTAATATTGATATAACGCTGTGTTTTTTCATAATCTTGGTATTTGATAGCATTAGAGATGAGGTTTGCAAAGATGATTTTGATACGCACGGGATCGCTGTAAAAATTTTTAGGAAAGTGCGCCTCTTGCATATTGATACTCACTTGGTCAAAATTTTTATAGAATTTTAAGTCATCTATGCAGTCTTCCAATAAATCATCAAAATGAATCAGTTGTGATTTGACCTCTGAGCGGTTGTTGCGTGAGTAGTGTAGCATAGATTGAATAAAATCATCAAGGCGCAAAATACGCCCCTCTATGCGTCTGATATAATCTGGGATTCGGCTAGAGTCAGGCTCAATATTGAGCAGATGGATGATACCCAGCACAGAGCTAAGCGGAGAGCGTAGGTCGTGAGAGGTTTTGTACACAAATTGGTCTAGTTCAAAGTTGCGTTCCTCGAGTGTCTTGAGGGTATCTTGTAGCTGAGTCTGAGACTCGAGCAGTGCATTTTTGGTGTTTTCGAGGTATTCGTTTTGCTCTACTAAGCTGGTATTGGCTTGTGCAAGTTGTTCTTCTTGCAGTGCAAGGCGTTCATTTTGTAGTTCTAAATTTTTATTTAGTTGTTGGGCTTGTGTGAGTAGTTCTCTGATGCGGTTTTCTTCCTGTCTTCTTTTGGTAGTATCGCGTGCAATGACCAAGATGCGGTCTTTACCACTTCTGATGAAGCGCATCTCAAAGGCACGCTGCTGCCTAAGTAGCAGAAACTCAAACTCTTCCACGATTACCTCTCTTCTTTGCTGTACTTCTTTGGTAAGCTGCTCTATGCGGTCTTTGATGTAGTCGGGGAGGGGGAGTTCTCCAAAATGTTTACCTTTGATTTTTGAATGAGCAAAGGGAATGAGGCGGCTGTTATCATTAATATTGAGAATCTCACCTGTAAGGTCAAGATAAAAGATAAGGTCTGGGAAGGCGTGTAGTAAGGCTGATTTTTGGGCTTCGCTTTCTTGTAGCCTTTGTTGTGCAAATTTGCTCTCGGTGATGTCGCGCGTGATTTGCGACCCCCCCAATACCTTACCCTCTTGATTGATGACAAGGTTGAAGTTGGAGTCATAGTAGTGGATTTGGTTTTGGAGGTTTTCTTCTTCTATAATCTGCAAGTTTTTTGCGTTCCAGACAGTTTCCCACCTTCGCTTGAGTTTTTCTTGCTCTTTGGGCAAATCGTTGAACACCTCCAGAAGGTGCGTACCTATGTGTATATTTTTTCCTGTTTTTTGATAGATGTAGTTACGATAATGCTCGTTGTAGAGTGTAATATAAAAGCCACTATCTATCGCCATAATCAGCTCTTCGCAGCTATTGATGATGTATTTAAGGCGTTCATTTCCAAAATCAAAGGCTTTGAGGGCATCTTTGAGTCTTTTTTTAGTAATGGACTTCTCTTTGTATTTTGTCTCACTGGTATCTTTGATAATCATAACCCCACCTACAATCTCCTCGTTTTGCTCATCAAAATAAGGGTCAAGGTTAAAATCAAAGTAGGTTTTGAGCTGTAATTTTGATTTTCTGAAAGATTGCTCTTTGATTTGGCAAGCAGTGCCACTTAATACTTGCTTGAAAGTAGCTTGTAACTCAGGCTCAAGTGGTAGCACCTCAAATAAGGCTTGACAGGAATATGAAGTGTTTTCTAATAAAAAAATTTTATACACTGCCTTGTTCATAGCTACAATATTTAAGGCATTGTCAAAAACTACCACACCATCAAAGCTGCTGTTGAGTAGTATGTTTAAAGAAGAAGAAACCTGAAACATAAGTACGAAAGATAGTAAAGCACATTGATTTATTTTATCAAAGCGAAAAGTAAGCCTAAATTTTTAATTTTAAAAACTTTCTGACATTGATTTTAAAACAAGGGCTGATTTTTTGGAACTAACGTGTGGATTATGAATCATAGCTAGGTTTTCTTAACAAAATCTAAAAAGGCTATCTAAAAACTAACTTTGCTTGTTGGTAAAATATAACCCTTTCCTGATAGGTCTTATTGATTTTTTGCGCCAATGCCTCTGCATCAAGCTGGTAAAGCGGGCGATTGCTATTGCGACCAATGCGCTCAATCAGCAAAGAAATGGGCGTATCTATCCAAATACTAAGACTGTGGGCATTGATAAAGTCCATATTATCAAAAAAACAAGGCGTACCTCCCCCCGTAGCAAGTATAATGTTTTCTTGAATAAGGCTAGTTTTGAGCATTTCAGCCTCTTTTTCTCTGAAATATACCTCGCCCTCCCGAGCAAATATTTTGGGAATACTGCGCCCTTCGCATTTTACAATGGCTTGGTCTAAGTCCAAAAAAGGATAACCCAACTTGTGGGCTAACCTTTTTCCTAATGTAGTTTTGCCAGCAGCAGGCATTCCAATCAAAGTAATGCGCATCTTTTTATTTTTTTATCGTTGGCTTGCTTTCTTGTTAGCTTGTTAGCTTGTTGGTTTTTTGGTTTGTTTCCTTGTTAGCTTGCTTCCTTGCTAGCTTGTTAGCTTGTTGGTTGATTACTCGATTTTACTGCGTAGCCCAACCATAAAACCATAAAACCATTAAAGCCCAATAATTCTTCCAAAAAACAGTGCATTTGCAAAAAGCTTATTCGTACCATACCAAAATGCTCTAAAATTAGGATTGATGGCAAAAGCAATAGTTTTACCCCGTCCAGTTGCGTTGATGCTGACGACAGGCGTACTTTTGAGCAATTCGATATTTTGCTTTGAGGCATATCCACTCAGGCGAGGCTTATCTGTAAACTTAAGTGGAACAGCAAACACGTTGCTAGGCATTTCCATGAAAAGACGGTTATCTTTGAATACAGCCATGTTGTCTTTTCTAAATCCATAAGCAATAGGGTGGCTCAGGTCAAGCTCTGCCTCAAAAATAGCACCACCTAGCTGCTGTGCGCCTCGTAGGTTTCCTCTGTCCACATATTGGTAAGAAGCAATACTGTCTAAAGAAGGAATACTTTTAAATTTCACAGAAGCCAGACCTTGCTGAGTAGCCCACCGACTGGCACTACCAAAGCATATTAGCGTATTGCCCGCTTGTAGCCATTCTTTGATTTTTGCCACAGCGTTGCTAAGGTCATTATAGTTGCCATCTACCAGAATGAGCGTGTTGTATTGCTCTAAATTCACCCTTCCAAAGTTATTTTGCTCCACCATAGTAAGAGGCATTTGATAGCGTTGGTCTAGCAAATGCCATACCTCGCCTGCATCATAAGAATTTATGCCATTGCCCACCACCATTAGGGGTTTAGGGTGTACAAGGGGGCGCATATCGTTGCTACCTAGGTCTATGCCTTTTTCAGTAAGCCCAGTACTGACAGGGTGAATCTCTATGACATTCTCCTCGGCAATTTGTTGTATAAACTCTCTTAAAGTTTTGCCTTGCAAAGCTTGCCCAGCGGCAGGCACAAAGATACTCCCATACTCTACAGCAACTTCGGTATCGCCTTGTTTGAGGGTTGCTGTCTTGGTTGCTACTTTTGCCCTTAGCCCTTTTGATAAAATCTGGTGAAGTGCACGCGGAGCAAGGTAGCTATCCCAATGAAATAAATAGCCCACCTCTGTATTGCTATCTCTTGTGATTTTACCCTTTGGAAATGCTACATTATTTTCTTTGCGATGGGTAGGTACAGTGCCTAGCTTGGCATAAGGAAGATTAAAAGCAAGTGGCATAGTCCAGCTAGAGATGTCATAAAAAATGCTATCTTCAAAAGTAGTAACTTTTTCAAAAAGAGTATTGATGAGGCGCACCTGTGGCTGGTCAAGCGGCACAACATATGCTTTGTCTTTTTCAAATTGATTGCCTTCTGCACTGAGGTCTTGGTCAAGTGGATATACTTCTATCTGATGCTGGAGCAGGATTTCCTTTAATTGATGATTTCTCACCAGATCATATTTATCTCCAAAGATGTAAGCACCTCTGCTCTTAGGGGCATTTTTGTAGAAATCTCTTTGATAGTCGAGCAGAGTTTTGCGCATGGCCAAAGCTGCTCTTAAGGTAGAGAGAGAAGTTGTAAATTGGTTTCGGATAGCAAAAGCAAAATGCAAAATACCATTGTCAGTTTCTTGCGCATGCCCTCTTGCACTTGCTTGCTCAAAGAGAATCCCCACACTGCCATTAATGTCGGGGTAGGTAGAGCCTTTGCCATAATAAAAATCATCAAAACCTTCTTCGCTGTAATAGAGTACTCCAATGGCATCAAGAGCTGCAGCATGAAATTTACCGATGGTTTCTGTTAGTTCTTTATTTTTGAGGGGTGTATTTGGGTTATTGCGTGAGGGAACGCCAGGTTGGAAGAAAAAAGTAGCATTGCTACCCATTTCGTGGTGGTCGGTCAGAATATTAGGTTTCCAAGCGTGAAAATTGGCTACTCTTCCTCTTGACTCAGGGTGCTGGAGCAGCAGCCAGTCGCGGTTAATATCAAACCAATAGTGATTGGTGCGCCCTCTGGGAAAAGGCTCATTAAACTCCCTACTGACGGGGTCAGTTACGAGTTCGTAGCTTTTGTGCATATTCACCCAGGTAGAGAATCGTTGAAAACCATCAGGATTGATACAAGGGTCAAGCAAAACGACGGTTTTGTCTAGGAGTTCATTGATAGCCTCGCCTTGAGCAGCTGCCAAAAAATAAGCCACTACTGCGGCGGCATTGCCACCACTTGCTTCGTTGCCATGTACACTGTAGCTCAAACGCACTACGGCAGGCATCTTGTCTGTATCAAGATTTGCCGAGCTTTTGGGGTCGCTCAACTGCACGTGTTCTTTCTGAATTTGTTTGATGTTTTGTTGATTGCTTGGAGAAGTGATGGTAAGCACTACCAAGGGGCGTTTTTCATAGGTTCTGCCATATTCTTCTATTGTAATTCTATCAGAAGTTTGTGCCAAAGTACGCACATAATAGACCAACTGGTCGTGGGTAAGGTGCCACTCTCCTATGTCAAAGCCTAGCACTTGCTGAGGGGTAGGTACTTTGTCATCATAGGTGAGGCTATCAGGCAAAAAGTAATCTAGGGGATACAGCGATTGAGAGAATCCCTTCGAGAAACAAAAAAAGCAAAATAAGATGAGTATCCAATGTTTCATAAACTATTAATTTTTTGTAAAGTGTGAGAATAGTTGCTAATTGGTAATAATGTAACAAATAGATTTGCAACAAACGATAAGCCACTGGCTATCAGTGGTGTACAGTAGATTGTTTATGCGCAAAATATTCATACTACTACTTCTTCTGCAAAGTTTATTAAATTCTTTGAAGGAAAGAAATCTAAAAAAAGCTTGAATTGTTTTTTTGGTGTTAAAATCAGCTTTGGAAAACAAATTTGGTTGTCTGACAATTTTTGTGTGAATCTGCAGCAGCGGACTTCTAGTCCGCTGGCATTTATGTTCTAAATAGTATTTAGCTCATCTTATGGCACACAATCACAAAAATTGTCAAAGAATCACAAATTTTATCCATTAAAAAAGCCCTGCATTTATCTTGCAAGGGCGTTGTAGAAGTAGATAATATTTGAGTTGACTGCTAAGGCGTAACTTCAAAGTTTAGCTCTTTAATCAATATATCAGAATATTTTACTTGTACTTCCCATTTGCCTATGGCGGCATCTTTTAGTTCTAAGCCGTGGTTTGCCCTATGCCAGCCCATTCCGATATTGGGTTTTATTTTGAGGTTAGCATTTTGTGCTTCTTTGCCATCAGGGCCTATCCAACTCCAAGAAAGTTCACCCACACGGTAAAAACTGATTGAGTCCCAGTAGAGATAGCAGAAAGCAATTTCAGTAGTTGCTTTAGAAAAAACATTTGCTACATCGGCAGGGTCGGGTGTTTTTTTGCCGCCTTTGCCCAGTTTTGAGGCCATTTTAGCATCAAAATGCCCATAGCCTACTTTGAAAGGGTAGCTTTCTTGCAAATTACCATCTACAAATACTTCTATTTTCCAGTTTCCCAGGGGCATACTAAATGGAAGACTGAAGGGCGCCCAAGCAGAGGTATTACCTCCATCTGTTGGTTTTAAAGTGATTGAGTAGGTATCAAAATATTCACCCTCGGGCGTAATAAGTCTCCACTCCAACAAATGTTCTCTAAATACTTTATTCAATTTTAGATGGCAGTAAAGCTTTGTTTGTTGAAACAGTTTGACTTCTTTGAACCCTCCTATCGGGATAGTGTTTTTTACCTTTTCAGCGAGGGTCATTTTGAGTATTTTCCCACTATAAGGTGGTGGGGCGGGTTTGGGCATAGAGGCATACACAATCCAAGCGATTATGACAAGCACAATGATACCTACTGTGATGTATTGTGTCCGTTGGGCACGCTGTTTTGCCTTACGCTCAAGTAGTTCTAATTTTTCTTTTTCTAGCAACTTGTAAGCTAAGTTGATTTTTTCATCAGAGATACCAAGTTCTTCGGCAGTTTTTTTAACATCATTAAGGGTAAGCCTTTGCTGTTCGGCTTGTGAGAGCATGTGTGCTTTTTCTATGATGCGTCTTAAATCGTCATCATCAATTGTTCTTTCGTCCATAGTATCAATTTTAATTATGTTAATAATCAACAAACAAATAACACCAATTGCATAGATAGCCTATGAGTAACAACTCATCTTAATTGAGTGCAAAATAATGATTTTGAATGAGTTTTTCTAATCTTTATTGAAAAACTGAACAATTTTTTTACAAAAAAAAGACAGATTAAGGTTTTATCCAAGAAACAAAGCAGGTGAAGAAAGCTAAATAAAGTGGACAATTACTTTTTGTAAGATACTCATTACTAATTAATTACAGGTAACCGTCATTTCCCAGCCCTAAATGAGGAAATAGTATTTATGATACTTTTCCCCCAA
>CAYZQI010000086.1:0-19966 GCA_964480455.1 uncultured Cytophagaceae bacterium | reverse complement strand
AAACAGTATTTAGCTCATCTTATCGCACACCATCACAAAAATTGTCAAAGAATCATTTTTTTAAATTATCTTATTCTTTACTTTACAGACGATAAAATAAATGGTTCTCTGACAATCAAATAAATTCCAGTGGGTAAGAAAGAGACATCAAAAAAATTGCGCAATTTTTGAATAAAATATTTAGCTGACTTATTTTGCAAGCTACACATACAAGACCTGATTAAGCCTTGCTGAACTTATGAAGTGTATCTGTTACAAGAATTTTTTATGCGACTTAGGTGCGCTTTTGAACCCTGAACAAACACAATTTTATGTTACTTGCTTATCTTTCTTCTTTTTTATTTAAAAAGTTCCTTCTTTTTTTGGCTACTCTATGCTGCTTTTGTCTAATTTGGCTCAGTAGCAACCCTATTTTAGGACAAATTTTAAACGTAGAAAAATCAAAAATACCAAGAGATAGTACACAATATTTTGTAACGAATAGTGCGCTAAATATAAGTGTTTTTAACAGAAGTGCCGCTGCTGATGCTCCCGTACGTTTTTTTGCCCTGAATGCCAATGCAGAAGTGGGCTATTTTTCTAAAAAACATTCTTACCAATGGATTAATTTTTTGGATTACTTGGTCATCAATGAAAATCCGTTTACGAGTTTTGGCTACAGTCATTTTAGGGCTAATTTTTTGAGAAATCAGCGTATTTCAGGTGAACTTTTTACGCAAGCACAATATGACCTTTGGCGAGGACTCAAATGGCGCACCCTTATTGGTGGGGGGTTAAGGCTTAAAATCATCAATCAAGAAAATACTTCACTCACACTTGGCTCGGGCCTGCTCTACGAAAACGAACTTTGGGAAGTACCTAATTCCGAAGAGGAAGAACTCATTAGGGTCAATGCACTTAAATCAAGTTCTTACATCACCTTTAGGGCTGATTTGAAAGAGTACCTTAGTTTTAATACCATCAACTACTACCAAATAGGGCGTGATGATGTATTTAAAAAAATGAGGCAACGCTGGAGTATTGATGCTAATTTAAACGTTCAATTGACTACTCGTTTTAACTTTAAGGTTAGTTTTTCAGCAGCTTACGAAAACCGCCCCATTGTACCTATTACAAAATTTATTTACTCACTTTCCAATGGAGTCCAATATCGATTTACGCAATAATCTAAAAAGAAGAAATTGAACTATTCATATATTGAGTGCTACTTTACAATAAATAGGCACAAAATATAATCTTTGGTGTAAGTTTATCTCAAATAATGCTAAACAAATTAATTATAGCTTGCGTTAGGGACAGTATATTTGCACTATTGTAAGTTTAACTTAATTTTATTAGCATGAATGTATTAGCATTATTAGCTTTTTTTATGATTGTCTTCTATTACCAAGCACTTTGGTTGAAAAAACAAGTTTAGAATTTTATTTTGTTTCACAATAAAAAAAGCACAAAGTATTTTCCTTTGTGCTTTTGTATTTATGAATCAACATAAATAAAATATAATTTTTCTAATATTAGGTTACAAGCCATTTCAAGAGGTAAGACATAGAAATCCCTACATAATTTGCCACTCCAAAACCCAAAATAGACACTGCAATTCCCAAAGAGATGATTAAAGGATTGCGAATCGCATTGGCAACAGGAGCAATAAACGCAGGTCCGAAAAGTCCTGCCGTAGAACTTATCAAAAAAGTATCTACATCAATCTTAAAAAGCCAACAAAAAACAAAATGTAATGTAAGTGTGCTCAACATCAACAAGCCTACAAAGACTACCACATAAAAGCCCATATCCCATACTTTGTCAAATTTAGCAATACTGCCTACTGCCAAGCAAAATACGAGCAGCAAATAATTACCCATTCCATAACTCCCTTTCAGATTGCGGATAGGGGCATAGAGCGAGGCAGCGAGGCCCAAAGTACTAATGCTCAAAATCACCAAAACTTCGTGAATTTTTTGATGAATCAAAAAAGAAATCCCTACTGAAACTCCTAAAATCACTCCCGAAATTAGCAAAGCAACCAAAGAGCTAGGATAAAGCCTTTCATCTAGTTCAAATTTCTCTAAGTCATTGTCTGTCAAGGTATTTGTAGTTAAAAATTTTCCAAAGAGGGGTTTGGCAATACTTAATAAAACAGCCAGCCAGATTCCTCCAAAAAGTAAATCTGTGGCATTGAGTACTATAAATAACTCAGGTGAAACCTCTACTGCCAAGCCAATAGCCGAAAGATTGGGCGTACCACCTGTATAAACGCCTATCATCATGCTGCCTATTTTCCAAGTATTTTGCAATACTTCACTGAAAACATAGCTCACCCATATAGCACTTATACTCACTGAAAGCACACAAAAAAAGAAGGAAATCAAAATGCCCTTGCCCAGCTTGCGCCAAACTTGAAACTGACTATTGAACAATAGTAAAGGTAAAAATAACGGAACAGCCACTTCTATCACTTGTTTAGAAACGACTTCATCTACCTCAATGCCAGGTAGATTTGTAACCAGTATGCCCAATACATAACAAACAGTAACAACACCCACTTTCTCAAGCAAAGCCCAGTGTTTTGCCAAAGCACTTAAGGCAAGTGGCACTAAAAACAGCAATAAAACTTGTATCAACATCATTACAAATTAAAACCACAATGACGGATTTTTGAGAAGATGGGTTGATTTTTTTTATCTCACACTCTTTAAATGTAACTTTGTATCACAAAAGCCACTCATTGACGGGGAGTTCAAAGGCTACTCTACCTGCTATTTCATAGTTGTTACTTGAAATCAGCCCGTGCTGACTCATTACTTGGGCATCACGCAGAAGTTCTTGCAGTTTCACGCCGTCCCAGATGCTAGAACCTCCTCCCAGTTTGTAAGCCTGTTGAACTACCTCCAGAGAAGTTTCAGCAGCATAGGTAGCAGCCAATCGGAGTTCGCTTTTGTGGGCTACACAAATTTGATACTGCTCGGCATCATGCCAGTTTTTTTGAATGGCACTTTTCAGCAATAGTTTGGCAGATTGATAGCGAGCGGTCATTTTGGCAAGCTGGTCTTGTACTAGGGGTCTTTCGGCAAGAGTACGCGCAGCCCCGTTAGGCACTTTGAGCAAGCTAAGTTTCTTGAGTTCGTCCAATGCCCGTGCTGCCAAGCCCAAACCTACCGAAGCTACTCCCGAAGCCAAGGCACCCATAAAAGAAAAATGGTATAAGGTAGTGCGCAATATGGGTGTTCTTACAGGAAAATAAATCCACTTGCCCGCTGGCACAAATACATCTTTGGCTTCATAATCAATGCTATTACTGCCTTTCAGCCCTAATACTTGCCAATTGTCAATAAAATCTATTTGGTGAGGTTCAAAATAAACCAATGCCGATTGAGGTCTTTTTCCCTCTTTTGCTGGCTCTATCACTACCCCTCCTACTATGTGTGAGGCGTGCCGAATACCCGAACCCCAAGCCCATTTTCCACTTACTAGCAGCCCCTCTTTTACACGCTTCGCCTTGCCTACTGGTGCGGCCCAGCCTCCTACCATTGCCTTTGCATTGCCGAAGATTTCGGCAGCTTCTTTATGAGGTAAATAGCCTGCACACAAGCCCGCAGTACCTGTTACTGCCACTACCCAGCCTAGCGAGCCATTGTAGTAAGCACAAGTTTGTACAGCTTCTAGCAAATCTAAAATATGTCCTTCGCTGCCTCCATATTCATAGGCAACCAAAAGTTTGAGTACCCCCGAAGACTTTATTTTTTGTATCAAATCTGTGGGCAAGCATCTGTTTTTTTCTATTTCTTCTCTACGAGTTTCGGCTTCTTTACCTATTTCGGCAAGGGTTGCTAAGAGTGATGGGCTGAGTATTTCCATTTAGATTTCTTTGTTTTGTCAAAAATTCAATGGCTAAAGTACTAATTAATTGCGTAAAATACTATTGAATGTTAAATTTTTATGGCTTATCAAGATGCCAAAGCCAAACCTTAAAGAAATGAACTGAGGCTTTCTTGAGGGTTAAAGAACAAATAAGCTCAGAATATGTCCGAGCAAACAATAAAACCTGAAAATTACTCTAAAGTGATTTACTTTATGCACCTCTCAGCAGACTAAAAAGTAAAAAAGTAAAGCTGAGTATTAAACCAGCAAGTTTTAGATATAGCTTTATTACTACTCATTTTAAAAATATCATCTTTTATATAATCTGTCTTTAAGAAAGGTAGTATAATCTTTTTTTGTCATCTCGTTTACAAAATCAATAAAATCTTGAGTTGTAACATTAGATTTATGGTAACGGAGCTGAAAACCCAGCAATATTCCTAAAAATATTGGTTTACCTAGCTCCTCTCTTAGCTCATGTAAGACATAAGCCGCTCTAAAATAAATATCACCATCTGAGAAAGTATCTTCATTGACCCCTGTATTGCCCACAATAGGGTGAATTTTTGAGGCGAGCGATTTCAGGTATTTGATGTTTTTAAGATATGCATCATAGCCATATAATTTTTCTATGAGTAACATCTCACAATAAGTAGCAAAGCCTTCGTGCAACCAAGCGTCTGCCATATCAGCTACTGAAACCGAATTACCCCACCATTCGTGCGCCATTTCGTGTACCAATGTACTATGGTAGTGAGTTTCTGTGGTATAATACCAATTACTCAGATTTGATAAATGCGGTCCGATAGCTAGGCAACTTTGATGCTCCATACCTGCATTTGGAGATTGTAAAATAGCAAATTTATCATTCCAAAAAGCATATTCTCCAAATAGGCTTTCATAAAAACTCAAGGCTGTCGGAACGATACCATAGTACTGAATCAAATAGGGTTCATCATAATCCAATGCATACAATAAGACATCATATTCACCAGATGAGTTCTTATACTTGAATGATTTTACTACATAATGCCCCAAATAAAAAGACACATTATAATTGTTGATGGGGTTGTTTACAAACCAATGGTGGCAATTGTATTTGTCATCTACTTCTTCAACATTTTCCAGCTTTCCATTGTTAATACATTCTAATTCCTTAGGAGTAGTCAATGAAATACACATTGAATCAGGTTCATCAGAGAGATGGTCTTTATTAGGCCACCACATACTAGCTCCTATGTGCTCACAAGATACTGCTATCCAATCTCTTCCTTGTTTATCTTTTGACCAAAAAAAACCTTTGTTGGGCATTCTCAACTCTTGAAAAGATTTTGGCTTTCCATAATATTCTATTTTTATTGCTTCTTGGGTATCTTCTACTAAAGTTGATGGGAAGTCAATCAGTACCGCATTATTTTTATGCCAATAAGTTAAATCTTTGTCTTTTCAAGTAATTTTACTCACTTTCAGGTTATCAAACAGGTCTATTTGTACTTTATTTGTGGGGCTTTTGACTTGAAAATGGATTTCATTGCTTCCTTCTATAACCTGCTTTTTAGGATTGATTTTTAATTTGAGATGATAGTACTTCACATCAAAGCAAGTTCTTAAACTGGTTAGTTCTCCCCTTAGCCTATCTTGCTTTGTATAGGTTTTGCGTGGCCGCAGTTCGTATTTTTGAGCTTGAACTTCTGAAAAGGAGAGAAAAAGGCAAATAATAATAAGTTTTTTACTTGAAAATCTTTTCAACAACATATTTACTAGGTTAAATTAATGAATACAAAAATAAGATTTTTACCACAATTTTCAAATCTATACATTCGCTTAAAAGAGTATGCCGTTCAGAATTATTTGCTACTCTTCGTATTTCTGTATATGTTTGTGTGGTGAGTAGGCAGCTCATCAATGCATTTTGCCTTTAATAGGTGTTTTTTTAAAAAAAATTCTAATCTATTTTGCTTCATGGCGATAAAAAAACTTTTGTCCAGAGTAACCTTATGCTGTATTTTCTTATTAGTTGCTCACGCTAATTTACCGCTGCACGCACAAAAAAATAACTTTACCTTAGTAATAGACCCTGGACACGGAGGCACTGACCCTGGCAAGCCTAGAGGCTCGGCTAATCGGCTTCACGAAAAAGACATCAATTTGCTTATCTCACTCAAAATTGGAGACTACATCAAAGAAAACCTGCCCAACGTAAAAGTGCTTTATACACGCACCAAAGATGAGTATCTCTCTCTGCAAGACCGCACCGAATTTGCTAACCGCAATAAAGCCGACTTTTTTATCAGTATCCATGCCAATTCAAGCTCAAAAGCCGCCATACAAGGCACTGAGACACACATCTACCACCACAAACAAGCCGCCAGCAAACGCCTTGCTACACTCATAGAACAAGAGTTTAGGCAAAGGGCAGCACGTAAAAGCAGAGGAGTGATAGATGCTGCCCAACGTGGCCATAACCTTTATGTTACACAATACACTAATATGCCTAGTGTATTGGTGGAAGTAGGCTACCTCACCAACCCCCAAGAAGAGGCATACCTCAACTCTGCCCAAGGGCAAGCAATCATTGCTTCGGCAGTGTTCAGAGCATTTCGTACTTTTATCCAAAGTAGTATCCCTACTGAAAATAGAGCCACCTATTACCGAGTACAAATTATGGCATCTATACAGCCTGTAGATGTGGTCAATAGCCCCTTTGCCAAACTAGAAGAGCGTGTCTATGAGCAAATCTTTCCTGATACCGAAAAGTACAAGTACAAATATCTTATTGGCAGAGAATATGACCTGCAACGTGCCAAGATGCTTCAAAAAAAAATCGTAACTATGGGCTTCAAAGATGCTTTTGTAGCTAGATTTGACGAGTAAAGTCTGCTGTTTACTTTCAAGGGAAAAGAATAAGATGGTTTTTTTAAGCAAATAATCGTTAAATAAAAGTGAATTAGGTGTTATAACAACAAAATATTCATCTGTTTTGATGCTTCTTCCAAACTATTTTCAAGATTTTGTGTTTTTTTTGGGTGTAAATGTCTGGATTAGTTTCACTGCTTTTTTGAGAAAGTAATGCAATGCTTACAAAATTGATTGATAATAACTTTTCTTGTTTCAAAAAAAATGATAAACATCTTTGGGTAATTATGGTAGAATACTATCTAAAATACCTCAGGTAATTTATGAAGACGACAAGTGAAATAAGTGTAGAATGGCTTGTTTTTATAGGTACTTCAGTGATGGTACTGCTTGTGCTAGGGATTATTTATTTTATTTTTCTCTATCAGACACGCCTGTACAAACAACGTGAAGAAATGCGCATCAAAGAAGCCTTACAGCAAAAGGCACTCTTTAGGGCAGGCTACGAATCACAAGAAAATGAACGCAAACGCATTGCACAAGACCTTCATGATGAAATTGGAGCAAACCTCTCCACTTTGAGCATCTACAATAACCTTCTCTCCTTAAAAATTAATCAGGAAGGGAAAGATGAGCTTTCCAAAAGCAAGAAATTGATAGATGATACCGTACAAAATTTACGCGCTATTTCAAAATCGCTTACACCCGCAGTACTTGAAAATTTTGGCTTAGCTCGTGCCCTAGCCCATATCTTAGAAAATGTTTCTGATGCTCGAGAAATCAAACATACTCTAGCAATAGAAGAAGACCTCACACAGCTACCCTCCGACTTGGCATTGATGCTTTATAGAGTTACTCAAGAGTTGGCAAACAACACCTCCAAATATGCCCAAGCAACAGAAATCAACCTCAAATTATATTTTGACGAAAACGGGCTGTACTATACTTACAGCGACAATGGCATTGGCTTCGATTTGAACACTGCCAGTCATACCATGCTCAATGGCAAGACTTCCACCGGGCTAGGGCTAAAAAATATAGAAAGTAGAGTAACAAGTTTTGAAGGAAAGTTTCAACTAACAACACAACTCAATGCTGGCGTAGAGTTTAATTTTTACTTTCCTAAGCGAGTGCTGCTTAACGGTCAGCAGAACAAGTAATCTATCCCTCTTACTTGCGGCGGAGCTTTCGGTGAATATCTGTACTCACAAATTCTTCTACATAAAAGTAATCATCTTCTAAGGTATACACCTCCTCATTGACTGCATTTCCATCATTAATGATGTATTGCGACTGCTCTTTGTCCCAAAGTTGCTTACTTAATAAGTAAAGATAAAATAAATAATTCACTTTTTGTTGTGCACTTTCTTTGGTAAAATCTGTTTCTTTTTTACTCATAATGTATAACCGCTGCACGGGACGCGTAAGTGCTACATAAAGCATATTGGTATTTTCAAGAAAAGCTTTTTGAAGTTCAGCCTCGTATTGCTGAGCAATGGGTGTATGGCTGAGTTCTTTTTTCAAGCCTATAAGGGCAGTGCCTAGCTGTCTTTTTTCCCCTTCACTGTCTATCTCAAACGCTTTGTTCATGTCTTCGGGCAGATTTATCCACATAGTGGATTGATTCTTAGGCGCAAGCGACCAGTCTGCAAAAGGCAAAATCACTACTGGATACTCTAAGCCCTTAGATTTATGAATGGTTGTAACATTGACAGCATCAAGGTCTTTTGGAATATTGATGCTGAGGGCTTCCTTTTTTTCTTCCCAATATTCTAAAAAAGCCTCTAGGGTGGTATTAGTTTGTAATTTAAACTGCAAAATCACATCTAAAAACCTAAACAAATACTCTAAGCGTGCCTGCCCTTGCATCAATTGAAATACCTCTATGAGTTTTTCGGTCATTTCATAAAGATTAAGAGATTGGAGTCGCGCATAGTGCAAGTCGTAGCCTTCTTCTGCAAATTTATCATAAAAAGCAATCACAGGTTCTGCCACTATTTGAATAATTGCTTGATTGATTTGAGGCGTAGGGCTGATTTTTTTGACTACCTTGTAAAACAAATACAATGCCTCTGACCTTGCCAAGCGGTCGTCTGGCTTTTGTACTACTTTGAGCAAAGCTACTAAAAAGCGTACTTTTTCATCAGAGTTGAGCAAGAGAGAAGTTTGCGAAAGTACATCTACGCCGTTCTTTTTCAAGAAGTTAGCTACGAGTTTGCCGTGAGAATTATTGCGTGTCAGTACAGCAATATCTCGCCATTGGTAGCCTTCTGTTTGAAGTTGATTGACGAGATTGAGCACACGCAGTAGTGTATCGTCTTCATACTGTTTTTTATCACGCTCAAAAAATTCAATGGAAACATATCCCCCTTTTCGGTTATTTTGTGGAGGCACTTTTTGGGCAAAATTTTCATCATAGATTTCAGGAAAAAGCGGGTAGCGTTGCGGATAATCGGTTTTGAGTAAGGTTTCAAAGAAATCATTGTTAAATTGTATTATCTCTTGGTAGCTTCTGAAGTTAGCGTTAAGGTGAGCGGGCAAATGATTTTGCCTGAGTACTTCGTAGCGGTCGGCCAAGAAAGGAGAGGTATCTTCCTCACCCGAGAGGGCAATGATTTCTTTGATGCGGTTTTTGTAGAGATAAACCAACTGCTCCATTTCTCCGCCACGCCAGCGATAAATGGCTTGCTTGGCATCACCTACTATGAGATTGAAATAACCTTCTGCAAGGTTGTTTTCTATCAGCGGCAGTAGGTTTTGCCACTGTAACACAGAGGTATCTTGAAATTCATCAATTAAGATATGGTTAAACTTTTCACCCACACGCTCATAGATGTAAGGTACAGGTTCACGTTTGATGATTTCGGCAATTTTTTTATTAGAATCAGAGATGTGTATGCTGTTATTTTCTCTTTTGATTTCTTTGAGTTCTATTTCTATTTCTTTGATGAGGGCAAGTTTGTAGAGTTGAGGCTGGATTTGCTTCATCAGTACTACTTTGCCGCCTTGTGTTGCTTTGATTTCTTCTATGGCGTTGATGGCTTGTGCGAGTTGGTCTTTTATCTGCGCTATGCTGGGCTGCAATGTTTTGCTCCATTTGTCTTCCTCAAGTGCTTTGAGCACATAGCTGTTGGGAGGTTCGGCCATGTTGAGTTTCTCAGGGTCGGTGTGTTTGGTAAAATAGCCAGGTACTCCTTTCTGCCCAAAATAGAAATCTGTGGCAGCTATCCCATTTTTTTTGATAAGCTGCAATGCTTCTTTGGCTATTTTTATGACTTCTTTGACGGTATCCTCTTGCCACTGCTCCATTTTTTGTTGGAAGATTCTAAAATCACCGATTTGGAGTGCTTCTAACTTAGCGAGGTAAGGGTAGGCACTTTCATTCATCAGGTCAGAAGCAAACTTTACTAAATCACGGGCTATCATACTCCAGTTTTTACCTTCCTCAGTTTTTTGATTGACCCAATCTACCAAAAAGCTAGAAAGTTGGCTATGGTCTTCTTGTCCTACCTTCTCTAGCACACGCTCAACAGCATTTTGGAGGAGTGCTTCGGTGTCTAAATCCACTTCAAAATTGTAAGGAATATCCAGTTCTCTTGTAAAAGCATTGACAATTTTATTGACAAAGCTGTCAATGGTACTCACTGCAAAATCGGCATAGTTATAAATGATTTTATGAAAGATTTTTCTGGCCCTTTCGGCAAGCAGGCTTACTTCAAGCTGGGTTTCTCGGGCGATTTCTTCTAGCAGACTTTTGCTGCGGGCTTGTTCTTTGGCAGAGATAAGCTCAGGAAATGAAAAACCTTTCAATGCACCTACAATGCGAGCCTTCATCTCATTGGCGGCATCATTGGTAAAAGTAATCGCCAAGATATGCCTAAAATAGTGTGGGTCGGGCGATTGAAGGGCAAGTTTGAGGTACTCTTTGGTAAGTGTGTAGGTTTTGCCTGAGCCAGCCGAAGAACTGTATATCTTAAATCTTTGTGTTGTCATGCGGTTATCATTATTAAATAGGCAAATTAATACAATTTGATAACAATAAATAACAAATGAAGAAATTTCTATTACAGAATCTAAAATTAGGAAATCAATGAAGATGAAGTTAACCAATTCTTTTAAAGGGTGCAAGTCAAATTGACTTCCTTATGCCCTCTCTTGAGGAGCTACGATTAGGATACACTTTTTTTAAAAGATTGATTATCAGCAAGTTACATTTCAAAATAAAATTTTTAATCTATTGATAATCATTTATTTACGAGATAAGTGTCCTAATCGTAGCTCTTGAGGAGAGGGAAGGAGTGAGGTGGCTAAAAGGGAAAATTTGACTTGCACCCCTTTTAAAGACATTATACAATATGACTAACTTGGTGGAATCTCAATCTTGCTCATGGATAGCGATAGCCTCCTTGGATTGATACTTTTCAGAATATCCTGTGGTTGACCTTACCTTTCAACTTGCTGTTAGGGAGACTAAGCACTCGATTCCAGAGTTTGGTTACTGATGAAAAGACAAAAGACTACGTGATGCAAAAAAATTGTTGGTGGCGAGATGGCTAAATGAATATTGCGTTATCAAAAAAACTCTAAGTAACCATTTTTAAACACCAACAACGGGAGATACTCATCAATTTATGAAACTAACTTAAAAAAACAAAAGTCAATACAAACGCGTGCTTTGACTTTGCTGATATTGAATAATATAAAGAAATGCCAAATAAAAAGGCATAAAGGGAATCCTGTATCGTACCAATGTCCCGAAGTTATAGCTTGTAACGGCAGTGCCAAAAGCCATCACTATCGCAAATAACAAACAGAATAATAAAATAGGTTCTTTGAGTACCAGCCCATACACATTTCCAAAGCCATACCTAAATAGCATCTGCAAGGTCAAGAATAAAAAGAAAGTCGACTCTATGGCAGAAAGCAACATCACAGGGTTTCTTGCTTCCCAGAGATAAGGGCGAAAAAGACCTAGCCACGTAGCTTGGGGAAATTTGGCAAGCAAACCCGTGATAGTGCCATCAAGCTCGCCAAGCGAATAGCCTGAGCCGCCTTGCAGTTCACTCTTGTACTCTAAATAATCCGCAGTAATTTGTGCTGTTGCAGCTATGTTGGTGAGGCTGTAGCGTTGGTTGTCTTCGGTGATTCTATTGATACCATATAAACCTAATGGAATAGAAATTAATAGGATAAAAGGGGTAGCTAATACCCTTACTGCCTGCGATTTGATATTGCTGCGAAACTGAAAAAAGACCCAAAAAGAGGCTGCTGGAATAAAGCACATTAAAATATATACTTTTATATATTGAATGGCAAGTGCTGCCAATGCCAAAATGATTAGATTGCGTAACAGGTTCTGTTGCTTAATAATACCAAAATATACCGCATAAAATGCCCAACCCAAAGCCCCAAAAGTGAGGGTATCTTTGAGTAAGCCCGAACCCCAGAAAAATACAGAAGGTACAAAAAATATAGAGTATGCCAAGGGGCGATGCAAAGCAGGGAATTTATCATAAAGTGCTTTATACAATGCCCAAACACCTGAAAAGCTCAATACAGCAAAAAAAATGGCAATCACTGTATAAGTATGAAAACAAAAAAAGCCAATAAACGCTGTCAATCTAATGACATTGTAGGTATGTGTATCGCCTTGTGAAAACCAATTCATACGGCTAGTAAAAGAAATTAGCTCAGGACTAAAATCTTGAATCGGTCCAAAAACCAGCCGTAAACCATAAATAGGATTGGTATAAAATGCACGCGAGATATGGCTTGCCTCTCTGTAAAAATTGAGGGTATCTCCCCCACCATAATAAAACTGATAAATTAAGCCCACAGCAACTCCTCCAATTATCTTCATAGTGGCCGCAGGTAGGTAATACCCTCTGATGGTATCATCTTTTATACGCCCTCTCTGATAAAATAAAAACAGATACACAAATATCAGATACAGAGGTGTAAGAAATAAGTCATTGAGGGTCATAAAGTTATGAATTAACAGTTTTATGGATTACTCATCTACAAAAGAATAATTTTATGTTCAAAAAGCAAAACCGACTCTTGTAATCCAAGGACTTGCATATTGAGAAAAATTTTCATTATAATTTAGATTATACAAAATTTGAATAAATCCACCTGTGCCGAGTTTGCCGCCAGTAGGCTGCTGATAACCACCTCCTATAAGTGGGCTATAAATCCACTGCCTTCTATAATCAAAAACATCAAAGTCATAAAAATTGCCATTAGTTGCCTCTAACTCTGCCATAATGAAGATAGGCACAAAATCTGAAAAGAATTGCTGACTGAATACACGCCAGCCATAGTAACTTTCTGCTACATCTACCCTGAAAGTACCTATATTGTAGCGGGCACTCAGGTATTGGTATTGCGCCCCTACACCGAGTATGGTCTTGTCTGTTACTTTGTAGCCTAGCGAAGGAAATAGGTCAATACGCGTGATATTGCCTAACTGAAGCCAAACACTTCCGCCAAAAATCAATCTATCTTTGAGCGATTCTCCACCTTTGTCTTTTTTGTTGGGCATTTGCTTTTTTTCTTTAGTAGGTACAGGCGTCTTGGTAGGCTCGGTTTGTGGTTTTTTTCTTTCTTCTTTGGGTACATACTGCGCCCAGCTTGTTGAGAAACTCATACAAGCTAAAATAAGAAGCACTAACATTACACGTGTTTTCATGGGTAGTATTTTATTTTTCACAAATTTATATTTCAAGATAAAACATCAATCTACGCATTACAGTTTGATAATATTATATAAATTACCGTTTTGCCAAGTAATACAAAGTAGAGCTTTTTTCTTTTGAAAATAAATGTTTTGCCATGGTTTTCAGTTGCTCAGGTGTGATGGCTTGAATCCAATTGTTTTCTTGATTGATGCGGTAGGGGTCGCCCATAGTAGCATAATAGGCCAAGCGGCTTGAGCGGCTCAATAGTTCTACTTCGTGAAAACTGGTGGTAGATTCTGCTTTGTTTTTTACTTTTTGTAATTCTTGTTCTCCCACTTCTTGTTGCTGAAGCTCTGTCAAAATGTCCCATATTTCTTGTGCTATCTCTGTCAATTGCACTCCTTTGTTGGCATAGGCTTGAATTACGAACAAACCCGGCTCCATGGCTCCTGTGATATACGCCTTGATAGCAGCACAGAGTGGTTTCTCTTTGACCAAGCGTTGATAGAGCCGTGCCGAACGTCCTCTGCCTAGCACATCACTGAGTAAGTCAGCTATATAATAATCTCTTTCATATCTACCTGGCATGTGAAATACTACATATAGCAAATCCATAGGTACATTGCTTATTTTCTCTAAATGCCTTGCTTCGGTTTGTAGGGGTTCCTGAGATAAACTCCTTTTGAAGGGGACTCCACTTGGAATATCTCCAAACCACTTTTCACTAAGGTCTTGTACTTGTTCGGTGCTTACATTGCCCGATACCACCAACACAGCATTGTTGGGGCGATAGTATTTGTAGAAAAACTGCTCTACTTCGTGGAGAGTGGCTTGCTCTATGTGGCTAATGTCTTTACCAATAGTAGCCCACCTGTAAGGATGTACTTTGTATGCTAATGGGTAAAGATTAAGCCAAACATCTCCATAAGGCTGGTTAAGGTAGTTTTGTTTGTATTCTTCAATCACCACTCGCTTCTCAGCCGCTAGTTTCTCTTCTTGAAAATCTAAACCCAGCATGCGGTCTGACTCTAGCCAAAAAGCAGTTTCAAGATTGACCACAGGAAGCGTAAGATGGTAGTTGGTGAGGTCAGAGGAGGTATAGGCATTGTTCTCACCACCTACTATTTGGAGAGGTTTATCATAGTTTTGGATATTGGTAGAGCCTCGAAACATCAAATGCTCAAAAAGATGTGCAAAGCCAGTTCGGTTTTCCTCTTCATCTTTTGAGCCTACATTGTAAGCTACATTGATGGCTGCCATAGGCGTAGTTTTATCGTGGTGTACAAACACTTTTAAACCATTGGCCAGTATAAAGTAATCAAACTCAATCATAATTTATATTTATTTAAATAAAGTTTCAAAAATAAAGCAGCCTTTTATTTAAGCCAAAAAACTGATTATCAATGGGTTAAAGTCCAATAACTGAACAATTAATAACCAATCTTTTACTAAGTGATAATGATTAAATAAAGTGTCATTTTTAAATTACTAAACACTTGATTATCGGCATTTTATTTAATTAATCATTATCAATTATTAATTATCCATTTCTAAGTATTCTTAAAGTTACGAAAAAAACTATTCATCTCAGGTATCTTGTATCTGTTTAGCAACAATTACCACCACCCAAACAATTAGAGATGATGAGCTTCTTGAAGCAGCTTTATGTTATCAAAAATCATCAAATAGCAGCATAAAATACTTTTATAAGGAATTAGCTATGCTGAATGGCTGCGGGCTTAGTCAATCAACTATTTTTTGACTTGTAGAGGTCTTTGGTAATGGTGATATACAGAGTGTTTTCGTAGTTCTTGGTTTATAGTGTATTTATTATCTTCTTGCGTGCTAAGTACTACCATCTCACAGTTTTTGAGGTTGGCAATGGTCTCAAAATACTCTACTGTCCAATGAAACCAGCGCATCAAGAAGATTCTGAGCGTCATACCATGGCTTACAATGACGGTATTGCGTGGATAGTTGGGCTTTTGAAAATCTCTGTGTAATGTATGTAAAAAATCACTTACACGGTCATAGACATCAGCGCCCGATTCGCCGTCAGGGATTCTGTAGTAAAAAGTGCTATAAGCATCGCGGGCTTCATTGATGAGGTCGTTGCTCTCGGTAGAGCGAATGTGGCCCCATTCCTGCTCACGAAGACGAGGTTCTTCACGCCAATTGATTTTGCTGAGGTCAAGCGAGGCAACGATTTCTTCAAAAGTCATGCGAGTTCGCCAAAAAGGAGAGATATAAAAGAAAGCATCTTCCCCTTCTAAGAGTTCTTTGAGCTGTTTTCCTGCTTCTTGCGCCTGTAATATGCCCTTTTCAGTAAGTGCAAGGGCATAATCAGGTTTACGGTTATAGACGGTTTTATCTACATTTCCTTCTGATTCGGCATGCCTTATCAAGATGATTTTGTTGGGTTTCATAATTTAAAGCAGATTAGATAGCATTTTTACTGTGCTCTGCGGTTGTAAATTGTATTTTACAAAAATTTACTCCTTACTTAAGTATTCAAATTTATAAATAAATTTGGTTTATCTTGTGAAGGCATAAACTTATTTTACACCTAATAAACAAGATTGAGGCACTACACGAAAGGCTCAGACAGCAGCTACTAAATTGTGCTTGTGGTTTTATTTTCTGAGATAGACAAGAAACGAAAAAAATATTGTAATATTTTTTGCGATTATAAAACAAACCTATATCTTTGCAGTCCATTTCAGAGACAAATAAGATGGTCCGTTCGTCTAGCGGTTAGGACGCTGCCCTTTCACGGCGGTAACACGGGTTCGATTCCCGTACGGACTACAAACTGATTAAATAATTTGGTTGAATAAAGTGAAAAATGCTTCTCAATTTTTGAGAAGCATTTTTTATGTTATATAATGTTTTAAGATAAAGTAACAAGTTATTTTGAGTAAAACGTTGATTAGTGATGATAATTAAATAAAGTGTCATTTTTAAATTACTAAACACTTGATTATCAGCATTTTACTTAATTAATCATTATCAATTATTAATTATCCATTTCCTATCAATTAGCTCTACCTAGTAATTCATTATTCACTTCTTTCCTATTTCATAGGATTATTCATATAATCTATCACCAAATGGCAGAACGCCTTTACACCTAGTTCCATTCCGCTCTCGTCTATGTAAAATTTGGGCGTATGGTGTGGAGCTGCTTCGGCAGGTGATGTTCCCTTGGGCATACCTCCCAGAAAAAAGAAAAAGCTAGGAATTTTCTCTGCATAAAAGGCAAAATCTTCTGCACCCGTAGAGGCCTCTGTAAGCATTACATTTTCTTTACCTGCTACACCTTCTAAGGTAGAGAGCATTTTGGCGGTTAGGGCAGGGTCGTTGTAGGTTACGGGTGCCATTTTGATAATTTCTACTGTGGCAGTAGCGTCCATACTCTCAGCTATTTTTGTAGCTGTTTTTCTGATTTTTTGATGTAAAATTTCCTGCATTTTAGTATCAAGGCTTCGGATAGTACCCACCATTTCGGCACTTTCAGGAATGATGTTATTACGCACCCCACTACGCATCATACCAATAGAAATGACAGCGGCTTCTTTGGTTAGCTCGGTTTGTCGGCTGATGATGGTTTGCAAGCCTTGAATAATTTGCGCTGATACTACGATGGGGTCTATGCCTGTCCAAGGGGTAGAGCCATGCGTTTGTTTGCCTTGTACTTTAATTTTCAAAATATCGGCAGCAGCCATAGTGCCTCCGGGTTTGTATCGGATTTTGCCTACTTCGGTTTGTGAGTTAATGTGTAATCCAAACATCACCTCTACTTTTGGATTTTCTAGTACGCCTTCTCTTACCATCATACTTGCGCCACCTTCTTCGCCTTCGGGTGCACCCTCTTCGGCAGGTTGGAATACAAATTTGATAGTACCTTTGAGGTCAGCCTTGTATTGTGAGAGTATTTCTGCTACTCCCATTAAAATAGCCACGTGTGTATCGTGTCCGCAGGCGTGCATCACTCCGCAGGGCTGCTCATTGTAAGTAGAGGTTACCTTAGAAGCAAAAGGCAAATCCACTTGCTCTACTACGGGCAGCGCATCCATATCAGCACGCAAACCAATGACTGGGCCAGGCTTACCCCCTCGCAAAATACCCACTACACCTGTATGTGCTACGCCTGTTTGCACCTCAAGCCCAAGTGCTTCTAGGTGTGCAGCTACTTTTTCAGCAGTTTTGAACTCACGGTTAGAGAGCTCGGGGTTTTTGTGAAAGTCTCTCCGCCAAGCAATTACCTTATCACTGATTTCGGTGGCTTTTTTATCCATTTTGGCTTTGAGTGGAGCTTGTGCATAGCTGGGATAAGCCAAAAGACTTGTTAGTAGCAGACTTGCTACAAAGTAAAATTTGTAAAATAATTTGTTCATATTTTCAATAGATTAAAGATTGTAAAGACATTAATTGCCAAATTAAGCATTATTTTGAAAATTAGAAATTACTTACCCCAAACAACAGCACAAAAAGTAAGGTACTAAGGGCAAGTTGCTTCAGGTAAGGGTCAAGTTCTTGTGCTTGGGTTTTTAATCGTACAGCTTCTGCATTGCGCCAAAGTAGGGGTGCAATCAACAAAAAAGCAAACTGCCAGTAGTGTTCAAAAGAAAAAATAACATACACCAAGCTTGATAAAAGACTTGTTACAAGCAAAAAATAATGATAAATAAGGGCTTTTTCCCTCCCTAATCGAACAGGAATAGATTTTTTGCCTGCTTTTCGGTCTGATTCAATGTCTCGGATATTATTTACATTCAATACACCCACAGCTAGCAAGCCACAACTTACTGCTGGCAAAACCAAGCGCGCTGAAAGACTGCCCGCATGGAGGTAATAAGTGCCAAGCACTGCCACAATTCCAAAAAAGATAAATACTGAAATATCTCCCAGACCGGCATAACCATAAGGTTTTTTACCTGCTGTATAGGTAATTGCAGCAATGATGGCAAGCACACCCAAGCCCAAAAAGAAAAATACATCTTGCCAAGTGCTGAGGGCTGTCAAAATCAAAGCAAGCCCACTGATAAAAGCCAATATTCCTATGAGCAACATGCCATTTCTCATAGCTTGTAGTGTAATACGTCCACTTTGCACAAGACGCGAAGGGCCTTCACGCTCGCCGCTGTCTGCCCCGTGTATGGTATCGCCATAGTCGTTGGCTAAATTAGAAAGTACCTGTAAAAATATGGTGGTAGAAACACACAAAGAAAATACCTCCCACCTAAATTGCTGCTGATGTGCTGCCAAAAAACTGCCCATACCAATACTTGAAAGTGCCAATGGCAAAGTACGTAAACGGGCTGCTTCTACCCAATCTTTTATTTTTGACATATTGATCTTCTGATAAAACTGCTTTTAACTCCAAATGAGCCCCAAAATAATGCGATTCTTGTCGCTTTTATAAATACAATAACAAATCTTTAAGTATTTCTTCCCCAAACGTCATCAAAACTAGACAGTTTGCTAGTTGTTGTAGATTAATTAGAAACTGACAAAACTTATGAGTAACTTAATGCAAGTAAGCATTGCTCATACCGTATTAACTGTGATGTACTACACAAAAACAAACCCATTGCCTCCGCAGGAACACAAGGGCTACACTGAGGCGCACTCTTAGCCCAGCATAATACTTACTATATTGCAAATCTTCAGATTTGCCTGTTTTTGCAAAAAAATAGCGGGTGTTGGAGTAATGATTTGTGTAGGTAAATTTGCTTTAATCCGATACAAATCAAAGATTTGTCAGAATATTGTGCGCGTAGTTCTCGCTTCGCTCAAGCTACGCATAACGGGGGCTGACACATCAGGCATACATCAAATTTATCTTTGGCAATGTCTATGCCTAGACTAAGGTGTTGGAGGGGGACTTTGTTTTTTTCATTAGTATAATCTTTTGAAATGAAACCATTTAAAAAACTCCTCTTTTCCTTAAAACTTCACTCATTGGGTACGAGCTACAGAGCGTATCTGTGCCTTTGATACTCAATCCAGTCTTGAAAAGAAAAAATAGGTAGGGTTACTACTTTCTTAACAACTGTATCTACAAATGGTAGTACTTTGTCTTCACGCCAAACTTTCTTCTACCTATTTTTAAGAGCTTGTTCAAATATACTTAAAATTGTGCTTTTGAACTATGGGGCAAAGATATGAGTCTTCCAACGGGAGACTTAGCACAGCGGGGGCTAGGCAGACTAGACGGGGGAGACCTTAACATTACAAAATGCAAGGTTATTTGCTGAAGATGTAAATGACCTTGCATTTTCACTATTATATTTAAGAGTTAAATAATTGATTATCAATAATTTAAGTTTATTTAAGAACACCCTTACTAGATATTTTTGATTACATCCACTATTGTAAGTTATAGCGATTAAAATAACCATAACACATTGAAAATTAATATGCTATGATTAAGTTTTTTCCAAAAAGTATGTATTTACTTTTGATAATAAAGATAGGCACTCACATCAAAACAAAATGACAGCCAAAACTGATATTTTTGATTCTTTGACAATTTTTGTGATGGTGTGCGATAAGATGAGCTAAATACT
>CAYZQI010000085.1:0-20402 GCA_964480455.1 uncultured Cytophagaceae bacterium | reverse complement strand
TTCATTTTGTTGTTCTACTATGAAATCATTTTCAATAGTTCTGAAACCTCCCCTGATACCTGCCTCAAACCTAGCATTTTTTGCAAAAGGTTGCACATAATCAGATTGTATGATGATATTTTCTTCAAATTCGATATTTCCTGATTTTTGGATAATGGTTGCTTCGCTGAGGTCAGTAATGTTATCTTCAAATAAATCTGCTCGTTCGTCATCTTCTGAGCGAATCCATTTAAAACTACTCGTCCATTCGTGTCCTTTTCGCTTAAACTCCACCTTATGGTCGAGGCTAAATTCTATATTATTACTTGCTTCGGCTTCATCTTGGTTGCGTAATACAGTTTGAGTAAAATTGCCTGCCCCATCAAAATCATCATAGCGGAGGTTTGTGCGGTTATTGCCATCAGAAAGGCGATATAAGCCTGAGAGTGTTAAAATATTATTATCACTAAAATAGATATCTGCTCCTAGGCGGAGTGTTTGCCCAAAATTAGCCCTATTGCGGTCTTGGGTAGTCAGAAAGCTAGAAGTAGTATTGCCATTTTCATCAAAAAAGCGTTGGTTAGAAAAGCCTGAGCCAGGCGTATCACGGTAGTTTAAGCCATAGCTTGTGAAGAAATTGAGCCTTCTTGTACGAAAATTGACATTAAAAGCAGCTCCAAAGTTTTCAGGATAACCTGCATTCAAATCCATAGAGCCATTTACACCCCTGCGGAGTTCTTTTTTTAGAATAATATTAATAATACCTACTTCGCCCTCGGCCTCATACCTTGCCGAAGGATTGGTAACCACTTCTACGCGCTCTATGAGATTGCCTTGTAGCAAGCGCAATGCTTCTGAACTCCCTATGCCTGTAAGCCCTGAGGGGCGACCATCAATCAGGATGCGTACATTTTGACTACCACGCAAACTTACATTGCCTTCTACATCCACCGAAACTGAAGGAATATTATCTAGTATCTGCACAGCACTACCCCCTAAGTTGGCAAGGTCTTTCCCTACATTGAATACTCTTTTGTCAAGCTGTAGCTCCATGGTGCTTTTCTCAGCAACCACTTCTATTTCATCTAGCGATTGGGCATCTGTGGTGAGCCTTACAGTGCCAAGGTTGATGTTAGGATTTTGAGCATTGAGGGTGAGGCTATTGAAAATCTGTGAGCGATAAGAGATGAAACTAATCACTACATAATAATTGCCTGCTTTAGCGGGAATCTTAAAATTTCCTTGTGCATCAGTTACATTGCCTGTAACAAGGCTGCTATCACTTGCCTGAAAGATACTGATGGTTGCAAACTCCAAAGGAGCATTGGTTTCATCTATGACTTTGCCTGTAAAGTTATACTTTTCTTTGGAGAGGTTGTCAAGATCTTGTGCTTGGAGTGATGCGCAATGAGGAATGCAAATTAATATTACAAAAATAAAACAAAATAAAGATAAAATTTTGAGACTCATATATACAGGCTTTTTAATTGCGTAATTATAGAAATATAATACGAAGTTACCATAGATTGTTTTGTGTTTGCTGTCATGAAAGGGTTATGAAAATGTTAAAACAAATATCAAAATTCTTGTCTTTGAGCTTTAAGTTCTGTAAGTCTGTGGCTATCTTAGGGTTTTGAACTAGGTAAGAAATATAAGCATGAAACCAACATTCTGGAATACAGATAAAATAGTGAGTATTTCTGCTATTTTTATCAGTGCGCTCACACTTTATGTTACTTTTGAGCAATTTAAAATATCAAGAGCGCAACAGCGTCTTTCAGTTTTGCCGTATCTTTCTATGGGAAATTACAATACAGGAGGACCTAACTACAAACTTGTAGTAAAAAATGATGGTATTGGTCCTGCATTCATAGAGTCGGTAACTATGATTTACAAGGGGAAGAAGTTTGAAACAGATTTAATCAACTTTTTGCATGAGCAATTCCCTGCAGAACTAGACAGTATTCCCAATCTTACACATTCTAATATTTACCAAGGTTTATTAATACCTGCAGGGCAAACAATTGAACATTTGGCCATTGACAATTCCCAAACAAGTGCTGACAAGCTACTCAGGCTTTTCGGTAAACTAGATGCAGAAGGCATCGAGTTTGAGATAGTGTATAGCTCTATTTATAAAGAAAAGTGGAAACTCCGTGCTGGAGATGCCTCTCCTGCAAAGGTTGAAGATTGATAGAATTGTTGTGTAGTTGAGCTGTTAGAAATATGACATATAATTACCCACACCAATTTTTGCAAAGTACTTACAAAAAGCCTGTGAAATAGAAACCTTACACTTTTTTAAAAAGTGGAAGGTCTGTTATAGTCTTGCATATTTTTTTGCAAATCCTCTCGTGGAGAACTATATGTCCAACAAATCCATTAGTTTGTTTGTAATTTATAGGAATGTAAAAAGATAACCCTTGATACTTTTAGTATAAAGCATTGATAATCAATCATTCTGATTAGTAAATAATTAGCAATTGCCATCAACCAACAAATAACGGTTTTAAGCTAACATAATTCAGAAACCAAAGTAAAATACTGTTTTCAGTTTTAATAGAAAAAAGATACCATAATTTATCACAAATCTCTTTCTTATTTATGCCTCAACTTACCTACACACTTTCTTTTCCTAACCCTGCCAATCATTACTTAGAAGTAAGTATGGTTTGGCAAAATTTTCCACAACCCAAAGCTGGTTTTTTTGACCTTAAACTTCCTGTTTGGACACCTGGCTCGTACCTCATCAGAGAATATGCACGCAATGTAGAGGGCTTTGCTGCCTTTGATGAAAGCCAAAAAACACTCAACTTCCGAAAAATCAATAAAAATACTTGGCGTGTACTGCTCGATGGCAAGCAAGAAAGTCTAAAAATTAGCTATCAGATTTATTGTTTTGAAGTGAGTGTACGCAACAATTTTGTTAATGCAGACCATGCCCTCATAGTGGGGGCAAATACCTTTATGTATTTTGAAGGTTGGCAAGAGCAAGATGCTTATTTGACCGTAGAACTACCCAGCGGCTGGAATAGTATCACTACCCCCCTCCCCTCGCTTAGCGAGTGTAGTTTTTATGTACCAGATTATGATACCCTCGTAGATGCACCCTTGGCAGTAGGCAGTGCGGTGTTGCATCATTTTGACGTAGAGGAAGTGCCGCACTTGCACGCTTTTTATGGCATAGATGCAAAAAAAATTCCTCACAAACAACTTGTCAAAGATACAAAAAGCATTGCACAGGCTGCCCAGCAAGTTTTTGGCGAAAACCCTTGTGAACGTTATGTTTTTATTACCTATTTGCTTGAAGAGAGTAGAGGAGGATTAGAACATAAAGATTCTACGGTTTTGCACTTTCCTCGCTTAGATTTTCAAACCAAAGAAGGCTACAAAGATTACTTGAGCCTGCTAGGGCACGAGTATTTTCACCTATGGAATGTAAAAAGACTTCGCCCTGCCCCCTTAGGCCCTTTTGATTATGAAAAAGAAAACTATACTACTCTGCTCTGGCAAGTAGAAGGTTTTACAAGCTATTATGAAAAATTGATTTTACTCAAGGCAGGTATTATCAATCAAGAAGAATATTTAGAAACGCTGTCTAAAAAAATCAATCAAATTGAAAGTCAAGAGGGTATCCGTGTGCAATCACTAGCAGAAGCAAGCTGGGACGCATGGATAAAAGCTTATCGCCCTAATGAAAACTCTCCCAATGCCACTATCTCTTATTATACCAAGGGGGCAGTCATCGCTTTGCTTTTAGATGCACTCATCATCAAAAATAGCCAAGGAACAGCTACGCTTGATACCCTGATGCAAAATATGTATCAGCGGTATTACAAAGAATTGGACAAGCCTTTTACCGAAGAAGAACTCAAAGCGGCATTAGCACAGCTCACCAACAGTAATTTAGATAGTTTTTTTGAAGAATATATCAATGGAGTGGAGGGAATAAATTACAATTACTTTTTAGCTCCTCTCGGGCTTTTTCTTGATGAAGAACCTACCCAACTACTCATTCCACAAGCGCAAATAGGTATTAGCCTACATAAAAATGAGATTAAGATGGTAAAACGCCATAGCCCTGCCGAACGAGATGGACTCAATGTAGGAGATAAAATCATCGCAATAGACGGCAACATACCACACAGTTTTAGCAAATACCTGCAAAAAGTAAACGTCAACCAAGTAATTACTTTTACCATAAACCGCACAGGCTTGCTCAAAAACATACAAGTTAAAGTAGATTCCCTCACACCCGAAGTTTTGAAAATAAGCTCGCTAAAAGACCTCAGCATTGAACAAAAAAAATATCAAGAGGTTTTATTTAGAAGAAACTTACCCACTAATTAAATCTTGAAACTATTTAAACAATTTCAAGTTAATAGACGTCTTATTTTTAATGAACACTCAAAAATTACAATTTTTTATTTTTTCAAATTTTTATCTAAATGAACATTGAAACACTTGACTACAAAGATTTATCTTTAAAGAAAACCCTAGAAACAGCGAAAATCTATATTCACGAGCCAACACGCAGTGCTATCATTCAGACAACACACAGCTATATTCCTATGGAGCAGTTTCAAGAATTATTTGAGGCAACAGGATTACTTATAGTGCAATACAACGCTACAAAACTGGTTTTTGATAAACGAGCACTAAGGGTGTTTCACCAACCTTCTATGGAATGGTATTTTACTGAATGGAAAGAGCGTATGTTCTACAAAGGATTGAAGACACACCGCAAAATCTTACCCAACGACCCTGTCTTCAAAACAAGTGTCAAAATAGGAAGAGAAAAAATAGATAAGCTCTATCCTAGCAAGAAGTTCCACGAAATGGACATACAATACTTTGACAATATCAATGATGCTATCAATAATTAGAAAGGAAGCGGTTATTAATTATTGAGTAGATAGGCTACAATCAATTGATAATGAGTACCCTACAAATGGTAAATATTCACTTTATCAAATTTCCTTCCTTGAAAAATAAAAGCCTTGTCAATGATTACAAATAATTAACATTAATTGTTTGCACAATAAATGTATATACAGTATTTTTGCATTTGATTATTTAAACAACAAAATCTTTTAGTATTATGAAATT
Source organism: uncultured Cytophagaceae bacterium (assembly GCA_964480455.1). Taxonomy (GTDB): domain Bacteria; phylum Bacteroidota; class Bacteroidia; order Cytophagales; family Microscillaceae; genus JAABSX01. The sequence goes on along the minus strand of CAYZQI010000085.1, from coordinate 15,314 downwards.
AGTAAAAAACTCAATCTGGATTATAATGGCAGGTTTCTTGGCGTTCTCTTGCGCTCAAGACCCCAAAAGCGACAAAGCTGAAGTAAGCGAAGCTGAAGAAGTAGATAGCACTGCTACTGCGGGTGCAGCAGAGTACAAAGTAAACCTAGAAACAAGCAAAGTTACTTGGGTAGGTACAAAGCCAGTAGGCAAACACGAAGGTACTTTCAACATCACCGAAGGTGTAGTGAAAGTAGAAGGCGACAAGATAGTAGGTGGTTCATACATCATTGATGTGAAAAGCCTTGCTGTAACTGATGAAGGAATGGACGACGAAAGCAAAGCCAAACTTGCTGGACACCTTACAAGTAAGGATTTTTTCGAAGTGGAGAAATTCCCTACTGCTAAGTTCGAGATTACTGCTGTAGAAGAATATACCGAGCCTGAAGGTGAAGAAGAAGAAAAAGATGCTGAATACACCTTGGCAGATCCTACACACTTAGTAAGTGGCAATTTAGAAATGCGTGGTGTTACTAAAAACATTAAATTCCCTGCAAAAGTTACTATAGCTGATGGTAAAGTAACCGCAATGGCAAAATTCAATATCAACCGCAAAGACTGGGAAATGAGTTATGGTGCTGATGAGTCACTAGGTGATAAATTTATCCGCCCAACAGTACACATTGGCTTTAACATCGAGGCAGCAAAGTAAGTAAGTAGTTTGTTTTTGATTTTTGGATAAATATAATCGGTTTGCCTTCTAAGAAGGCAAACCGTTTTTTGTTTAGGAAAATGTAAAAAATAACTTTGATTTATAAGTTATTGGTAGTGAGCACTTTAAAATCTCACAATTCACAACTCATACTTTACACTTTCCTTAACCCTGCATCAAAGCCAAAAAATCATCAAACAGGTAGCGGGAGTCGTGTGGGCCAGGAGAAGACTCAGGGTGATACTGTACTGAAAAAGCCTTTTTGCCTTTTACTTGTATTCCTTCAATAGAATTATCATTCAGATTGATGTGCGTGGGGATAACTTGGTTACTCACCGCCACGTCAGATTCACTAATGCCGAAGCCGTGATTTTGAGAAGTGATTTCGCAACGCCCTGTCAGTAGATTTTTGATAGGGTGATTAAGCCCTCTGTGCCCATGGTGCATTTTGTAAGTAGAGATACCGACAGCCAAGGCAAGCAACTGATGCCCAAGACAAATGCCAAATAAGGGTTTATTGGCTGCCAATACTTTTTGAACTGTATCAACGGCGTAAGGCATGGCGGCAGGGTCGCCAGGACCGTTAGAAATAAAATAGCCATCAGGCTGGAAGGCTTGCATGGTCTCAAAAGAAGTCTGTGCAGGAAATACCTTGCAGTAAACCCCTCTGCTTGCCATATTGTGCAAAATATTTTTCTTAATCCCTAGGTCTAAAACGGCTACTTTAAGCGGGCTACTTTCCTCACCCCAGAAGTAAGGCTCGGTGGTACTCACCTTAGAAGAAAGCTCAAGCCCTTTCATAGAAGGGGTAGCTGCCAGAGTACTTTTGAGGAAATCAAGTTCACCACTTTCAGAGGAGATAACTCCATTCATAGCTCCTTTGCTTCTGATGTGCTGCACGAGCGCGCGCGTGTCTATGCCATAAATACCCACTGTATTGGCAGCTTCAAGGTATGTTTGCAGAGAGCTTTGTGCAGTTGGGCGTGAGTAAAGTGTAGAAAACTCGCTACAAATCATACCACTTATCTTCACACTGTCAGACTCATTGTCTCCGTCAATTGTGCCATAGTTGCCTATGTGTGGGTGTGTATTCACTACGATTTGCCCAAAATAAGAGGGGTCAGTATAGATTTCTTGGTAGCCTGTCATACCTGTATTAAAGCACAATTCGCCATTGGCAGTACCTATTTTGCCCAATGACTGCCCTTTAAAAAGTGTACCATCTTCTAAAAGTAAGAAAGCCTCTGCCATAGTTTTTTGATTATTATTTTGTGTTCTTTTGCAAAATAAAAGCAAAGACCCCAAAGAAAAAAATAACGAGCTTAATTAGCAGCTTTTTACAGTTTTCTATTGTCTGTATATTAATTGATAGGCTCAAAAAAATCTATTGCTTTTTTATTAAAAAAGTAATCTCATAGTGCTTCTTATAATCAAAAAACCACCCAAAGCCATCACCAAAACACTAATGCCTATGCCTCTTTTTTCTTGTAAACTCATTTGAGAGAAAGTTTTTTGATGAATTTGCCACAGCAAGTAATTCAACACACCTGCCAGTACTATCCAAAAGACACCTAAATAGACTTGATAAGTATAATAAAGCTGTGCTGGCATTTGCTCTATTTTAAGAAAAAAATAATAATAAAATACGCTTGCTACTAGGCAAATATAAAAAACCAGTAAATACAAAATATCTTTTCTCATACGTCTAGTCTTTGATTAAAAGTATCTTCCAAGCAGTCAGTGTATCATTTTCTGCTAAGGCTTCTTTTGCCAATTGGTGCAAGGTACTAATAAGTTTGGAAGATGTCGGGTTTGCATCAAGCAAATCACGCATAGCTGTTGTGTCTCGAAAAGCCATCACTTCGTCGCTTGATGGCAACTGTTCTATATTTGCTAGCCTTGCTAACTCATTGCCTGTCAATAAGTTACTCTCCCTAATGTGTTTGGGAAGTTGGTCTATACCAATGCCTTTTTTGCTGTTGGGTTTTTCCACTTCAAAAATTGCCTCGCCTTGGGCACGGCAGTACCAGTTAGCTCCCATGCGTGCTACAGCATCTAGCTTGAAGGGGTCTATATTGCCTTGTGCATCTAAGATATGCTCTTGAATGTGTACCATTAGTACCTCACAAATTACCAAGTTACCTGCACCTCCCTCAGTACCTGTTTCTATGATTTGCTTTACCTTACATTCAAAAGCGGCTGGAGATTCTGCTACACGTGGCGGTTTCACCAAGCTCGAGGCTGCCTCTGTAAAACCTGCTTTCACAAATTCATTCACTCCTTTTTCGTATTCGGTGCTTGCCAAAGAGGTTTGTTCTACCATACCATAATTGACAATATTGATGACTACTTCGGGTACTTCGTAGAGGTTTTCTAAAGTATGTTTGTTGGTATTGTCGCGCACACGCCGAGAGGGAGAAAAAACCAATGTAGGTGGATTTGAGCCAAATACATTGAAAAAGCTATAAGGGCTTAGATTGACCTTGCCCTGCTCGTCAATGGTACTTGCAAATGCAATAGGGCGTGGAGCGATTGCCCCAAGCAGATAGGCGTGTAATTTAGGAATGGGAAGTGTATTTGCTTCAAAACTTAGCATTTTTAAATAATTATTTGTTCTAAATATTTGATTATCAGGGGTTTGTATAGATTGTTTGTAATTCAATGGCATAACGTTAATCAAATCGATAATATCCGATTGTGTGAATATAAATCTAAAAAATGAATATTAAAAAACTAATACCCAAGCCAATCATTGTTATCTTACCTACAAATTAGTGAGTACTACCAAATAGGCAAATCAGAAATATTTTTTAACTTTGTAGCAACAAGTTCACTATTTTGGCTTGAAAGTTAGGGTAAAGCCAAACTAAAATTCAAACATAATTAGGCAATTGAATGGCAAATTTATATTTGATACGACACGGACAGGCTTCTTTTATGGCAAAAAACTATGATGTATTATCAGAAAAAGGAGAACAACAAGCAAGGGTATTAGGTGAATATTTGGTAAGAGAGGGCTTGGTGTTTGATGCTTGCTGCATGGGCCTGCTAGACCGACACCGAGGTACTTATCAAGGAGTAACTGAAAAATACCAAGCAGCAGGCTTGTACTTGCCCGAAGCCATTACGCACTTAGGGCTCAATGAGCATCAAGGGGCTGAGATTCATCGGCATCACTTGCCAAGATTTTTAGAAGAAACTGAAAATGAAGCACTTAAAAAAGCACTAGAAGCAAAAGGACATGCCGACCCCGAAGTGCGCAAAGGCTTAATGAGATTATTTTTTAGGGGTACGCGCGAATGGGCATTGGGCGAGTTGCATACCGAAGGCTTTGAGAGTTTTAAAGAGTTTAAGGCAAGGGTAAGCAAGGGCTTTGAGTTTTTAAAAGATTTATTAGAAAAACATGAGCGTGTGGCAGCTTTCACTTCGGGAGGGACTATCGGTATGTTGTTGGGCTTGGTGCTGGGATTGGCAGATGAGAAGGTGATAGAGCTTAACTGGCAAGTAAGTAATTGCTCTATTACTGAGCTATCCTATAGCAAAGATAAATTTTATCTGAGAGGTTTCAATGCTACACACTTTTATAAAGACAAAAACCTCTTGACCTTCGTCTGATTGCACAATAGAGGCAGTTGGTGTCTCGATAAGCTATACCCCTGTATGCTGTTTATCTAAATAAAAGATACACTTAGCGAAGAAATATTGTCGTTTATTTTATGCAAAAGATAGGCGTGTAATATTTCTAATTCAATTCAGAAAAAAGACAGCCATTTCAATCCAAAAATATCCTTTTAACAGCTTTTAGTAAGGAAAACACTCAAAAAAATAAGATTTTATTATACTTTTGAGAAGCTAGTACAGCATACATAGAACTCCTGAAATGTAAGTTTTATTTCTTTTTATCTTGCTTATGACTAGAATTTAATGTTTTACAAGCAGAAATCCCCTCTTTTCTGTACTAATTTAAAAAGCCTTTACTGACTTTTGTCGCAAAATTGAGTATTATTGTAAAATAAAATGATGCCCTAAGTTTTGTTAAATCATCAATCATCTTAAACCACTGAAGATGCTATTTTTCAATAAAAAAAAGAAAAAAGCCTGTGAGGAACTGGCACTTAGATTTGAAAAAGTGCAGCAAGAATTGAGTGTGGCTACGGAGTTTATTTATCAGATTACAAAAGGAGAACTCGACAAAAATCTGACAGATTCAAACTTTACAGAAGCAACCCAGCTTTCGGCTGCCCTTCTCGAGATGCGAACACAGCTCAACACTTTCAATCAAAATGAAAAGCAGCGCAACTGGGCAATTGAAGGACAGGCACAATTTGGCGAGCTACTCAGAAGATACAACCAAGACATCAAAGAGCTCTCCGACCAAATCATCAAATTTTTAATTACTTACCTCAATGCTATTCAAGGTGGGGTATTTATTCTCAATGATGATAAACCTAGCGAACGTTTTCTAGAACTTAAAGCCTGCTATGCTTACAACCGCAAAAAATACAATCAAAAGCATATCCACGTAGAAGAAGGCTATGCCGAAGGCTTAATTGGACAAGTTTTTTTGGAAGGTAAAACTACTTATCTTAGCCAAATCCCCCAAGATTATATCAGCATTACTTCGGGGCTAGGTGATGCCAATCCAAGTCATCTGGTCATTGTGCCACTCAAAACCAACGAACAGACCTTAGGCGTTCTAGAGATTGCCTCTTTTATGCCCTTTGAAAATTATCACCTTGATTTCTTAGAGAAAATAAGTGAAAGTATTGCTACCTCGCTTGCCGTAGTAAAAACCAACGAAATCACGCGCATACTCTTGCGAGAATCACAGATGCAAGCTGATACGCTACGCGCACAAGAAGAAGAGCTAAGACAAAACAACGAAGAACTCCTCACTACCCAAGAAGAAATGCAACGCCGCGGCAACGAACTCGGTAGCCAATTAGAAACCATCAACCGTAGCGGTATTATTTTGATTGAGTTTACGCCCGAAGGAAATATACAAGAGGCAAATGAGGCTTTTTTCAACTTTTTTGAATACCAACCCGAAGAGATTTTACACCATAGCCACGAAGCACTAAAGACACAAGAAGAAATAGAAACCGAAGAATACAAAGGCTTATGGGAAAAACTCAAAAATGGGGTAGCACAAAGCGGAGAGTATGCCTTTACCACTAAGAATCAACAGAAAAAATGGCTCAAAGGAGGCTATAGCCCCGTACTCAATGCCAATAAAAAAATTCATAAAATTATTTTGATTGCTTTTGATATTACGGACTCTAAAAAACAACTTGAAGAGATTCACCAACAAGCCACCCGTCTGCAATCGCAAGAAGCAGTATTAAGACAAAATAATTTAAAACTTCTTGAGGCACGCGACCAATTACAGAAAAAAATAGACGAACTCAATCTTTTTAAAGCAGAGGAAGACAAACGCCTCGCAGAGAGAGACGCCAAAGCACAGGTTTGGGTAACAAAAATGAAAGAAAAATTCAAAGCGCAGGAAGAGGCACTCAAGGCAGAAATTATGCAAAAAAATAAGCAAATAGAAGAACTAGAAGCAAGGGTTATCAAACTGAACTAAGTGAGAGATTAATTATTAAGTTACTCGGTTATTAGGTTGTAAATAGCTGATAATCAAATTTTTATAAAAATACTTATTCATTTTATTTTCATCACTAAAAATAGAAGCAAAGCAAGTTTATTATTTAATTATCTTTAATTTTTCAAATTTATGGAACAAGATTTTTTTCAAGCAGGCAATCACTATGTGCGCTATGATGCCTCAGTACCTTGTGTGATTGTAGAGAGCAACAGTTACACTTCAGGTGAAGATTTTAGATTGGCACTAATAAATGCCTTAGAATGCTTCAAGGAAAAATCAGCAGACCACCCAAAGCTAGGCTGGCTGGCAGATACGGGTAATGCAGAGGTATTTCCCGAAGAAGATATTGCCTGGGTAAACAACGAAATGAACCCACAAATGCACAAGGCAGGACTCCGACATTTTGCTTTTGTGCTGCCCAAGGATATGTTTGCAGCAATGGGTGTAGAAGAGTACTCTGAAAATACCGATCCTAATTCTTTCAATATTCAAAACTTTGACGACAAAGAAAAAGCCAAAGAATGGCTCAGAACAGTATTGGCATAACTAAGAAAATAAAGAGAAAAGTGAAAATTTGTGAAATATCCAAGTTCTCTACTTTCTCTTTTCTATTCTTACTAGCTTTGTAAATACTCATACTACTCATTCATTTCAACAAAACTAAAAATGGACAAAATGACACTGGCGGCAACCGCCCGCGACTACATGAAGCAAAGTAGCTTTGGTTCGATGAACTTCAGGGGAAAAATGCCTGTACGATTTGCTTATCTGCTTTTAGAAAGAAAATAAAACTAGCTAATTCATTGTAGATTGCTAATGAGGATAAATACCTGATTATTAGCTTTTTACAACCTATTGATAATGAAGATTAAATAAGTACAAACACTAATTGTTTTTTAATTTTACTAAAACTATTTTTTTACTATGGTTCTTTTTGAGAATGATTATTTATCTGTTCACTTGCTAGAAGAAGAAAAAATAATTCTAGGACACTGGAAACCTACCAGCCCTTATTTTACAACTGATTTGTTCAAAGAAAATATGCAAACTTGGTTAGAAGAAGTAAAGAAATACAAGGACATCAATGTATTAGCAGATGCGCGCACTTTTACTTTCACGATTGAGCCTGAAACACAGTCTTGGGTAAACGAAAACATCATTGGTTTGTACCCTGAGTATGGAGTCAAGAAGCTGGGTTTTTTAGTTAGTCCAGATATTTTTGCACAAGTTTCAATAGAGCAGACTATAGACGAAAAAGAGCAGGCTTTTGAGGTACGTTACTTTGAAGAGGAAGCCGAAGCAAAAGCTTGGTTGGCAAGCTAAAAAAATCTCGTCATACTATCTTGTATGTAAGGATAAAAATAGTAATTTACTATTTTTATCCTTTTTTTGTGCCAAAAAGAAAGCAAACAAGAAATCTGTTATTCTACGTCTTATTTATTAAAAGTGAGCATACTCACACTTCACGCCTTCTTAGGCGGCTGTTTGCTTTGCCTTTTCTACCTCAGTAATCCACTGTTTGGCATCTTCAAGAGTGGCAAAAAACTGGACAGTAAAGAGATTTTTATCAAGCTCATTGACTATTTTTTTTACCGATAAATCTCTGAAAATATCTTTGGCGACTACTACAGCAGAAGTACGAAAGCCAAGCCCAAAAGCCCTCAGAAACCAGTCTTCATTCATCCAAGTTTGGTCTTCTTGCTTCACAATCTTTGCCTTTGTGTTGTCAGCAATCATTTTATCAGCTTTATTCTCAGCCAATAATTCAAGAGAAAAATTGCAAGCCTCTCTGAAATTTTCTGAATTGGCATAGCCGTTCCAGTTGAGATGCACACATTTCAGGTCGCTCAGGTAGTAGATTTGGCAATGTGGTCTGTTGTAATGTAACTCGCTCATATTTTTATATGCGGTTTAAGGGTTAAAAATTTAGAATGTAATTTATTTTTTTGAATTTGAAAGCATTGTAAGAGCATCTCTGTGACCCGTTCTGTACCTCAGGTTCATGGCATAAGGCGTAAAATCATCAGTGCCTTCTACACCCTCGCCTGTATATTGGAGTACGTGGTAGTGGTCTATTTTTTTATGGTTGATTAATTTTTGATAAGCAGGTTCTTTTTTGATGGGGCTATCTGCGGGAAGCACTTGGTCTATTTTATGGATTAAATCTATGTAGCTATCCATTGCCTCAAACATCTTATTGTCCAATGAAAGTTTACTCTCAAACATCAGTTCTTTGATTCGGTTGCTGATTTGGTCTATGTTGTCTGGTAGGGGAGAGGCTTTTCTGAATAAATTAATGATAATCAGTTCGCGTGTACTTGCCTCAGCATTTTCCAGAAAGTTGATGGCAGGTGCAAGGGGCATATTCATAAACAGACCTCCGTCCCAATAGTAGTTATTTTCTACCTCTACCATCGGGAAGTTGGGCGGAATACTCATACTTGCCACAATTTTATCTAGGCTGATGCCTGTGCTGTCGTGATTGCTAAACTTGGTGAGTTCACCAGTTTCTACATTTACTGCTTCTACCACAAGTTTTGCCTCGAGGCTATTGAGTTTAGGAATGTCTATCAATTGGCTGAGTAGCTGTTTGAAGGGCTCAAGGTCATAGATGCTCAGTGCTGTCATAGGCGACACCATAAAAAATGGATTGATAAAGTACATACTAGGATTGGCTATTTTGGAGCTTTTAGCCTCCCAGCTTTCAGGCAAGAAGGGGTTAGAAGGCATTTCTATGGTTTTCCAGAGTTTGCTAAGTGCTGTTACGCCTCCGCTAAGATATACTGCGGCATTGATAGCACCTATGGAAACTCCTGTAACTATGTCAGGTTTAAAATCTGTATGCTCTTCTAGGGCTTTGATAGCCCCCCACTGATAAGCTCCTAGCGCACCGCCACCTTGCAATACAAGGGCTGTTTTTTTGTCATTGTTTTTCATTGTTTTGTGTTAGGGTTTGTTGAAGAAATGTATCTGTGTTTTATGTTCATGAATTTTTGGGTGCAGCCATATAGCTTTTCAAGCCATCAATAAGTTCGTAAAGTTAGATGTTTTAACTTAAATTCACAATTCAATTCTTCTGTCAATTTCAAAAAAATATTACTCCAAAAAAATCTCGGTCATTTGAGTATCATTTCAAAAAAATCTCTGATTGTCTGCCAATTTCTGTGAAAATCTGTAGCAGCGGACTTTCACTCCGTTAGCATTTATGTTCTGAACAGTACTAAGAAATAGATAATTAATAATTGATAATGATTAATTAAATAAAATACTGATAATCAAGTGTTTAGTAATTTAAAAATGACACTTTATTTAATTATCATCACTAAGCCTATCTTATGAAACACCATCACAAAAATTGTCAGAGAACCAAATCTCTTCAGACAACCCTTTCTTCAATTTGTGTATTACTTAATTTAGAATCAATAATCAGTATTTTGGAAAAAGATTTACTCATAGAAAAATGCAAGAAAGGCAATGAAAAGGCGCAGAACCTGCTCTATCAGCAGTTTGCGAGGGCAATGTTTGGGCTATGCTTCAGATATACTGCTTCTGAGCAAGATGCAGAGGAAATCTTGATGAATGGTTTTCTGAAAGTTTTTAAGCATATCCCTGCTTTTGAAAATAGACATGAAGGAAGCCTTGCTGCTTGGATAAAAAAAATTATGGTCAATGAAGCACTGAATTTTTTACGAAGCCAAAAGAATTTTCTTTTTGTGGAAGCCAATGAGCAAAATTCAGGTCTTGATGAAGAAGAAAATGCCCTTGAGCAACTAGAAAGTGCCGAACTCTACCAACTCATTCAAGCAATGCCCATAGGCTACCGCACTATATTTAACTTGTACGTGGTAGAAGGTTTTACACATCAAGAAATAGCCGAGCAGCTCAGAATCAGTAGCAATACTTCTAAAACACAACTCCGTAAAGCCAGACTTTGGCTGCAAGCACAATTAAAAAAAAATGAATCTTTGATATGAATATAGAAGAAAATACTCCCGAAAAAGACCAACTTATTAGGCAGAAACTAACTGACTTTTGCCCTGATACTTCTTGGCAGCCTTCTATGACTTGGGAAAAAATAAGCAAGAAAATAAAAGAAGAACCAAAAAATAAAAAAGCGATTGTTCTCTCTTTTTCTACAAAAAGACTACTCCAAGTAGCAGCAGTATTTTTACTTTTGGTAGGTGTTGTAGCAGTGATTTGGCTACAAATTAGGCCTCAAAATGCTGTACTACACTATGAAAGCAGCCTGAATGAGATTCAAAAAAAGCAAGATGAGCAAAAAATATATCTTGAAACACAAAAGAATAAAAATAGCACAGAGGCATTGCCCAAAGAAAAAATAAACAAAAAGAACTCAAAACAAGGCAGAGAGATGCCTGAGAAGGGAATAAAACAAATACAAAAAATAGCAACTATCAATCAAAAAAAGAAAGCACTTACTGAAGTGCAAAACTTAGAAATCAAAGAAATATCTGAGCCAAGCATTGAGCAAATCTTAATGCAAGAAGTTGCCAATATTGCAGAAAACAAAACCACAACAACAATACAAAAAACTGAAAGCCCTGCTGCCAAACAAACGCCTCAAATCGTGCTAGAAGTAGCAGAAAGTGCTAAAACAAATAAATTCAATATCAGAGTAGGCAAAAGAAAAGACAAAGCAATACAGGAAATAGCTGCTGGAAATATAAAAAATCAAAAATCGATGATTAGAATACAAGCGCAGCCCAATAAAGGCGAGATACAACCACAACAAACACATAATGAGATAGCTCTCTTAAAAATAAAGTTAAATTAAATTATTCACTTATTCTTAAATAAACTCATAAACCTAAACTCATAAAATCATGCAAAGAAATCTTTATTTTTCTTGGCTCTTGGCACTGCTTTGCCTAAGTCTTAACGAGGTAAATGCTCAAAATCTAGCTGATAATATAAAAGAAGCTGTCCTGAATACTTCCCTAGAGGAGTCGTTTATTCAAATAGATTTGGGAGAAGGCAATACTATGTATTTTCAAGAAGAAAGTTTTTTCTTATATACTCAGGTAAAAAATGCCCAAAATGCAGGTACATTGTTTGAAGCACTGAGGCAAGATTTACAAATTTTGAAAGATAGCCTTGACCCTAAATTGGCATACAATATTATCTATTTAGCCGAGGATTCTACTGGTAAACCTACGCTTTCCATTGAACAAAAAGGCAGTACAAGACAATATTATAAAATAGAAAATGGTGCTGCAAAAGCACGCAAAGCAACGCCCGATGAGCTGCTTATTTTTAGCCGAAAAGCAGGTTATAAATTGTATTTTAGACTTAATAGCCTAGAAGACATGGAGGAAATAAGTCCTTTTGTGCAACCTTACATAGAAGCCATCTTGCAAGATTTTGAAACGTTGCCCAAAAAATACCGCAGACAGCAGGTCAAGCTCTCTTATAAAGCCGAAGGAAACACATTGAAAAGAATAATAGACAATACTCAATCTAATGATAGAATAGAGCTTTCTGGAAGTTTAGGAATTAATCTTATCAGAGATAAATTTGTGCCTGAAATAAATTTGAATGCCAGGGTTTACTTAAAAAATATTTTTTTTGTAGGCGCAATCAGCACCTTACATTATCTATTCGAGGCACGTGAACCTAGAGGCTTTCAGACTCAGCGCAATCTTTTTGTGGGGGGAGAGTTTGGATTGAACTTGACCCAAAGCCGTGAAAAACCTTATTATCTTGGCTTCGGAGCAGAGTATCTTGTGATACAAGAAGGTACTTTTTATAACCCTAACACCCTCAAAATAAATATTTTGCTTGATGATAATAATTCTAAATTCAGGATTTCACCACAAGCCTATTATGATTTTGATACCAATGATTTTTTCTGGGGCTTCAAATTGGGTAAGGTATTTTGAAAAGTAGTACAATGTTAGGTTGCTGTAAGTACCTAAAAAAACAAGGAAGAACAGTAGAAGCCTGTCTTTCCTTGTTTTTTATTAATGGTCAGTAAATGTTATTTACGCCCTTTGGCCAAAGCCCCAATATCAATAAATGAACTGGAACCATCACCTTGCACAATAGGCATCACACCATTCCATTTCTCGATGGCTTTAAGTTGAATAATCTTATCATCAACTGCCTCACGCACCAAGCGTTGTGCGTCTGCTTCACCTTGTGCTTCTACGCGGGCTTGTTCTGCCTCCGTGCGGATACGCTCTAGGTCGTTTACGGCAGTAAGTGCCTTTTGCTTTGCTACTTCTTTTAGCTCAATGGCTTTGTTGAACTCAGGCGAAAAGCTAAAATCTACAATAGAAAAATCTGTAACAATGATGTTGTTAGTACCTAATCGCTTTTTGATATAGTTATAGACATCATCTTTTACTTTGGAGCGTTTAGTAATTAGCTCTTCGGCAGTATAGCGCGCAGAAGCAGATTTTACCGACTCTTGGATAGTAGGGTGGATGATGTTGGTTTCATAATCTATACCTAATTCTTGGTAAATCTTAGATGCTTTCTCTTGAGACAAATAAAAGTTGAGGGCTACCTTAGAAGTTACAATCTGCAAATCGCGCGATGAGGCAGTAGCCTCTACTTCTAGCTTTTGCACTCTTACATTCAAAGGAATTACTTTTGTTCTGATAGGCATTACTACGTGAATACCCTCGGGCAGGGTGATTTTCTGGACTGCCCCAAAGTGTGTTACAACGCCTACTGTGCCTGGCTGCACCGTTACGAACATCATAGAGAGAAACACAACGGCAAGTATCAATACTGCACCGCCAATAATTAATCCTGTTTTTTTCATTTTTTGATTGTTTATGGTTTTTAAAAACTCAGCCCCCTAGCCCCCAAAGGGGATATTTTAAACAAGTCCCCTTTGGAGGATTTAGGGAGCTTTGCTGATAATTTATCAATTACTCAGCAAGATACTAATATTTTTGTAACGAGACGAATTATTTAGAATAATATTAATACTTGCAGTAAGTGGTACAGAAAGCACCATGCCTGCAAAGCCCCATATCATTCCCCAGACGAACAGGCACAATAACACTACCAAAATATTGAGGTTGAGGCGGTCACCCATAAGTTTAGGCTCTACAATATTACCTGAGATAAACTGAATGGCTATCAAAATCAGACTTACCAACACAGCCCAGCCCAGTTGGTCGCTAAACTCGAAAAAAGCCAAAATGATGGGGGGGATACCCGCAATCAAAGGCCCAACAGAGGGAATAAAATTTAACAAAAATGCTAACAAACCCCACACAATGGCAAAATCTAAGCCTAAAAGTAAACAAGCCGCCCATGTAGCTACCCCTGTGCCAACACTAATGACTGTCTTCAGCCAAAGATAATCTTGGATTTGCTTGCCAATAGATTTTACCATCTGCTGGCTTTTGTGGTCATCTATTCTTTGTGCTTCCAAGAATTTAAAAATGGTCTGATTAATTTGTTTCCTGCTCAAAAGCATAAACATCAAGAACAAAAGCATAGTCAGAAGATTAGAGAAAAAATTGATAAAATTACCCATACTGTTTGCCATGCTTGTAAAAATAGAACTTGGTTCTATAAAAGAGAGCAATTTTTGACCATCAGAATGCCATATCTCTTCTTCTATATCATACTCAAAGCGTTGCTTGAGAAAAGCCATAAAGTTAGCAGTCATAGTGTTGAAGCGTTCGGAGTAGTTGCTTGAATTATCTAAAATAGCTCTGATAGACCCATAGAGAACTAAGCCCAAAACCGTCATGAGGCTAAAAATAATTACAAAAATCAAAATACTTCCAACAAATTCAGGAAGCCCTTTTTTGTGTAGATAGACTTGAATGGGCGCAAATAAAACTGCCAGCAAAGCCGCAACCACAAAGGGAATCATAAAAGACTGGGTAATGTTGAGAATGAAACCTACACCAATGATGGCAGGCACGGCCAGGTAAACGCCCAACGAACGATTTGCTTCCGCAGGAAAAGCCATAATATTATTGTGTTTGTACTTTAATTTGTAATATAATCTGTGTAAATATAACAACAAGCCTTAAACCAAGCAAATACCTGCACAAAATCTGCCACTTTTTTGTCCTCCTCGCCTTGCCGAAAAAAATAAATCCCCTCTTGTATAAGTACAAAAAGGCATGACTTCTATTTGTGTTTGTGGTACGCCAGCATCTATGAGCATTTTCCTATTGGCATAGACAAGGTCAAAGTGTTTGCTGTGGGTCTGAGGGTTTTTCTGAAGATAGCCCTCTTCTGTACCAAAGTTTTGCCTTATTACCTCTACTACTTCTTGCCCTACTTCATAGTTTTCTACCCTGATACAAGCCCCTATGCCTGCCCACACATCGGCAGGATTTGTACCAAAATGGTTTTGCATAGCCCTAAGGGTATGTCCTAGTATTTTTTTGACCGTACCTCGCCAGCCTGAGTGTACTGCACCTATGGCATTTTGGGTAGAGTCGTAGAGTAAAATAGGTACACAATCTGCAGCCATTACTGCCGGACACACACCCTTTTCATTGCTTATCATGGCATCGCAAGCAGGTAAGGCAGTGGTGAGTGTTTGGCTTCCTCTGCCCTTGTCGGTGTGGGTCAGTTTTAGCACATTTGCTTCATGTACTTGGCGTGCAAAGCAAAAATTTTCTAAGGGAATGCCTATTGAATCTGCCAAAATTTGTCGGTTACTGAGTACGTTTTCTATTGCATCTTCAGTACTCAAGCCTACATTAAGGCTGTGGTAGGGCAAAGAACTTACTCCTCCTATACGGGTAGAAACAAAGTGCTTGATGCCTGAGAATTTTGAAAGATGCTCAAATGTAAGGTAGTGTGGAGAGCTCTGCATTTTTTGATTTAAAAACTGTTTTATAAATGATTTATCAACAAAGTAAATATACATATCGGAAATTGGTTTTAGGATAAAAATGCTTATTTTCACACAAAAATTTCTCAATTTTATGGACATCCCCTTAACTCCCGAAAAGTAGGCTTCCTTGCGGTTGCTTTATAAAACAACCAAGGATAAACGCACGGCTAATTATT
>CAYZQI010000084.1:0-20756 GCA_964480455.1 uncultured Cytophagaceae bacterium | reverse complement strand
AAAGATATTACTTTTATCAAACATTAGCTCATAGATGCGTAAGGTGAGTTAGTAATTCAAGCATCTACAAAAATTTTTAGTTTATCCTACAAAGTTAAGCCTTTTTTGAATGTCAGTGTTTGGGTGGGGTGTGAAATTTGGGGTTTTGTCAATCCCTCCATCAATAGGCAATGGAGTGAACATTACGCAGACTTCTTGTAAATCAATGGGCAGCTTTTCGCAGGAACTTATGCGATTAAAAGCTGAATTTAGACTTCGTCAATCCAGTTTTCGAGTTGTAGGTGTTCAATTCTCTGAAAATGCTTGATATTTCTGGTTACCAAAACCATTTCGTGTGTGAGCGCAGTAGAAGCAATGAGCATATCTATTTCTCCAATCATTTTTCCCATTTTTTTTTAATTTTGTTTTTTCTGTGGCATACATTTCAAAAGCCTCTCTAACTCACGTTTCGCTAATAATCAATTTTGCAAAAAAGATTTAAACATTATTTTAACGCTGTTTTTTTGTTCAAGAATAGGTAAATACAGAATTAAATTTCACCTGTTCTCGAGTCTTGAAATCTTGAATCTCTTAATGTTTAAAAAATAATTTATTTTGTTTAAATTAGTACCCAACATAATGCGTATTGAGGCTTATTCCATTAAATTGTTTTTTTGTGGGTTTCGAAATCAGCGAAACGTAAGTCTAATGCCAAGAATCTGAGTTTACATCACATCTTCCAATATATCATACTTAGCTTGATTATTTTCTTGATGTTGTTCACTGCTGTTTTTCACACCAAATAATAACTCAGCCAAAGTCAGTTCTGAAATAAAACAATTTTCAAATCCTACCTCTTTGATTTTCTCTGCAATTTGATACTCGTTTTTGAGATAATGAATACAGATGTTTGTGTCTAACAAGTATTTTTTCATAGTATTACCTCTCTTGGTTCGTCTATTCTTGAATCATAAATTTCTTTTGCTAATTCATCTCCACTTTGCTCAGATTGCCAAGTACCACAAAGTGAGAAGAAGCGTGCTTCACGTTCTTGTCTTCTTTTTTCTTTCCATTCCCAGAGGCTTTGCAGCGTTTGGGTATCTTGTATGCTCAGAATCCATTGTATTAGTTGTAGTTGGAAGTCTTGTGTTGTCATGTGCTTTCTAGTTTTTTGGGTGGTAAATGCGTTATTGATAGATAAAAATAGCCTGTAAAAATAATGAAAAATCTTTGATTTTCAAAACTCAAAATAACATCACGAAAACGCAACTTTCTTGAAATTAGTTTTTGGTACTTCCCCCCCTCCCGTTCTTATTCCATAGCCTCTATGTTACTATATGAAGGCTATGGAGGGAGATTTTTTTTACACCAACCTTTGAGGAATATTTGGGTTATGGCTATTTTACAAAGTTAAGCCTTTTTTGAATGTTTATGTTTGGGTGGGGTGGGAAGTTTGAGGTTTAGTGCAGGTTATGTTACCCCGTTCAAGAAAGTTCCTCAAAAAATCATCACTTCTGTAATAAATCATCACATACAAAAGTATGCCTTTATATATTAGAACCAAAACCCTTTTTGAAATTATGAAAAATCTACTGATTGTATGGTGTTTATTGGGCTTGTATAGCCTCAGCACAGCCCAAAACCAACCCGATAAGACGCTTTCGCCCTATTTCTTGGTGAAAAGTAATAGCAAAGATACTGACCAAATGCCCTTGAAGCATACCTCTGCGGAAGTAAACATAGCAGGCGTGATTGCAGACGTGAAGGTAAGGCAGGTTTATGTCAATCAAGGTAAAAATACCTTAGAGGCCATTTATGTATTTCCAGCTTCTACACGTGCGGCAGTTTATGCCATGACCATGACCATAGGCGAGCGAAAACTAATTGCAAAAATAGAAGAACGCCAAAAAGCCCGCCAAGACTACGAACAGGCAAAGCAAGACGGTAAAACTGCCTCTCTGCTTGAGCAACAAAATCCCAATGTATTTCAGATGAATGTTGCCAATATCTTGCCCAACGATTCTATCACCGTAGAGCTTCGTTACACTGAGTTATTAATACCTACCGAAGGTGTTTATGAATTTGCTTATCCTACTGTGGTAGGACCTATATATTCTGAAACACCCGAAAGCCAGACACTTCCACACGAAGAATGGGTAAGCAATCCCTACTTGCACGAAGGAGAAAAACCCAACTATACCTTTGACCTTCAGACTACACTCAATGCAGGCATGCCCATACAAGAAGTACTGTGTACTTCGCACAAAGTATCAATTGACTACAAGGGTAAAAACACTGCACGTATTGGTCTGAAAGATTCAGAAAAATATACGGGCAACAAAGACCATATTTTGAGGTATCGCTTGGCAGGCGGACAAATCCAGTCGGGCTTGCTGCTTTATGAAGGTGAAACTGCCGCAGCAAGTGGTGAGAATAAAATTTACCAAGATGCACAAGCTGAAAAGTTTTTCTTACTGATGATGCAGCCTCCCAAAGCTCCTAACAACGACCAAATCCCCCCACGCGAGTATGTGTTCATTGTAGATGTATCGGGTTCTATGCACGGCTTTCCGCTTGATATATCTAAAAAACTTTTGCGTGAATTGATTGGCAAACTTCGCCCTACCGACCGCTTCAACGTGATGCTTTTTGAAAGTAGCAATCAAATGCTTTCTCCCGAGTCTATGCCTGCCACCCAAGCAAACATAGAAAAAGCAATTCAAGTAATAGACCAGCAGCGTGGTGGGGGTGGCACACGCTTATTGCCTGCCTTGCAAAATGCCTTGGCTTTCAAAGAAACCAAAGACTTTTCAAGAACTTTTGTGGTGGTTACTGATGGCTACGTAACCGTAGAACGTGAGGCTTTTGACCTGATTCGTGATAACCTCAACCAAGCTAACTTATTTGCTTTTGGTATTGGCCCCTCGGTCAATCGCTTTTTAGTGGAAGGCATAGCAAAGGTAGGTATGGGAGAACCTTTTATTGTGAGCAATGCCCAAGAAGCCCCAGCCATTGCCGAAAAATTCAGAAATTATATCCAAAATCCTGTGCTTACCAACATTCAATTGGCTTACAATGGCTTTGAAGTCTATGACCTTGCCCCCACAAATATTCCAGATGTATTTGCCGAGCGTCCTATTATCGTGTATGGAAAATACAAAGGAAAATCAGGTGGCACAATCACCCTTACAGGGCTTTCAGGAAATAAAACCTATAAGCAAGTCATTCATGTAAACAATGCCGAAAAAGACAACAACCAAGCCCTGCGCTATTTATGGGCAAGAAAGCGTATTGAAATGCTTGACGACTACAACAAACTTTCTGTAAGTTATTGGGGAAATCCTACAGCTTCGCAAGTCAATCAAATGATAGAGGCAAACCCAGCTAACAAAACACGCATTGAAGAAGTAACTCAACTCGGCTTAAAATACAATCTATTGACGGCTTATACTTCTTTTATTGCCATAGATAGCGAAGTACGCAATGTAGAAGGCAAGCAAGTAACCGTAAAGCAGCCACTCCCATTGCCAGAAAATGTAAGTGAGCAAGCTGTGAGGGAAGCTTATTCTCCTTCAGGTTATGGCAAGAGTATGCAAAAATATAAAAAAGCTGAGCATCAGGTAGACGACCTAAACCCAGTAAGACGCCAAAGATTGATAAATAACCCGACCAACCCTAATTACAGAATCATATCTGATACAACTAATTACACATCGCCTGAAATACTTGAAGAAGACCTTTCCGACCCAAAAGTAGCTCAATTTGATGATGCGCAATACATTGACTTACAAGATTTTATCACACAAAATTTGATTTACCCTGCAAAAGCCAAACAAGCCAGTCTAAAAGGCAAAGTCATCATCCGATTCACTGTAAAGGCCAATGGAAAACTTGCTAATTTCAAAGTGCTTCAATCCCTTAGCCCCGAATGCGATGCCGAAGCCATACGTGTACTTAAACTTAGTGAAGGTAAATGGCTTACAGCACAACAAGGCGGTAATTCAATAGACAGTAAGCAAGAAATAGAAGTTGTTTTTTAAGAAAAAGCCAATGTGATGCCTCCTTTTGATGCAAACAAGCTCAAAAACTGTTTTATGTTAGCCCACTCAAACCCTTCATAAATGGAGGGTTTGTTTTTGGATAATTGTAAGTTTTTCTGGTTGTCTGACAGTTTTTGTGGAAATCTGTAGCAACGGACTTCCAGTCCGCTAGCATTTATGTTCTAAACAGTATTTAGCTCATCTTATCGCACACAATCACAAAAATTATCAAAGAATCATTTTTCTCTTCCTGAAAAGCAAGTAAGCATAACATTGAAAAGCAAGAGAAAAGACTATTTTCATAAAAATTTAAGTATTATATTTCTCATTATCAGCGTCTTACAGACCTTTTCCACTTTAAAGTAATGCCTATTTAACGTACTCTTAACACACCTATATTACAAATCTTTTTACCTCACTGCGTTGAATAAGCTAAAAAACTTGTTTGCAATGAAAAAAATAACTTTTTACCTATTTGGATTATCATTTCTATTATTTAATCCATTTTTTAGCAAAGCACAATGCGACTCTACTTACCTCACCCAAACCCTGCACGCAGGGCAGTCTTTTAGCGACTGGGCTTGGAGTTTTGTAACCATTTCGCCACAACAAGAAGAAGAAATTGGCGACCAAATGCTGGAGTTTATGAAAGAAAATTTTACACTCAAACCCAATGACCCTAGACAGCGCAAACTCAATCAGATTTTACAAAAAATTACTCCTCATGTTTATCGCTCAGGTATTCAATACGACATACATCTTATAGATGATGATGAAATGATTAATGCCTTTGCTGTGGCAGGAGGGCATTTGTTTGTTACTACGGGCATTATGAAATGGGTAGAAAGTGATGATGAACTGGCTTTTATCATAGGACACGAAATAGCACACGTGGACCAAGAACATTGTATTAGGAATGTGAAGCGAGGTATGACCATTCAGGCAGTAGCCGATTTTTTTGAGATTGGAGATTATGCACCTCTCATAGACCAAGTCCAAGCCATTTTAGGAACTCCCTTTGGGCAGATAGATGAATATATGTCAGACCGAGAGGGGGCTTTTTTGTGTTGGAAGGCAGGTTATGACCCCGTAAAGGGAAAAAAATTCTTTGAGAAATTAGACAAACTTGAAGGGGGTGGTACAAATTCAGATTTTGATGTCATCTTGCGCACACACCCTTATTCTTCTCAGAGGGCAGTTTGCTTAGACCATTATATTCACCACGATATGAAAAAGAAAAAGTAGATTCTTATGCTTAATTTTATGCTGAGAATGTAAGAAAAAAGTGGTACGCCTTAGTGTGTACCATTTTCTTTACTCGTTAATTTTTTAGCGAAAATTATTCAAAAAAAGTTGTTTTGTTAATAGGCTATATTTTATACAAAAAAAGCATCACAAAAAGTATGATATTAAACAAATGCTAAAAAAAACCACAGTTTAGCATTTATTTAAAATAAACAACTAGTGATAAACAGCAAAAAACCACAAGAATAACAACTAATTAGCTCATAATCAATGCTTTATAATAAAACTTTGTAAAATACATATTTCCTTTAATTTTGCAGAGTTAAAAGCAAGGTATTGCAAATTGAAATTAATTTTTCCCAATAACAAAATGAGCAATTATTTTTTAAAAAACCTACCTGAACGTACCCAAAAACCACGCAACAAAGGGCTTACTATGGTGATGGACAAGGGGCTGAGTGTGCGTGAAGCCGAAGACATGATTAATGCCGCAGAGGAACACATCGACATAGTAAAGCTCGGCTGGGCTACTTCTTATGTCTCCCCTAAGCTAAGTGAAAAACTTGAAGTCTATCGCCAAGCAAATATCCCCTGCTACTTTGGAGGTACGCTCTTTGAGGCTTTTATCGTTCGTGGGCAGTTTGAAGATTATCAGAAAGTACTCGACAAATATAAACTGCCGCTGGCCGAAGTATCTGACGGTTCGATAGAAATTCCTCATGATGAAAAATGTAAGTACATTGAAACTCTATCAAAACAAGTACAAGTACTCTCTGAGGTGGGTTCTAAAGATGTAGAAAAAATTATTCCTCCTTACAAATGGATAGAACTTATGCAAGCTGAACTTGATGCGGGTGCTTGGAAAGTAATCGGTGAAGCGCGTGAAAGTGGCACCGTGGGTCTATTCCGTTCTACTGGAGAGGTACGCTCAGGCTTAGTACAAGAAATTCTGACTAAAATCCCTTTTGAAAAAATCATTTGGGAAGCACCCCAAAAAGCACAACAAGTTTGGTTTATCAAACTATTAGGTGCAAACGTGAATCTTGGTAATATTGCCACCAATGATGTAATCCCATTAGAAACCATTAGGCTTGGGCTAAGGGGCGATACTTTTAGCCATTTTTTAGACCAAAACCTTTAATTGCACCTTGTCAAAAGTTAATTATCGATGCTTGATGATTGGGATAGGTAGATTGATTTTTTATTCACAAGTTATTCCAGTAACTCACAATTGATAATTATCTCACTTTCAATAAAAAACTTATGAAACAATCCAATAAAGTCATTTGGATATATTTGCGTGGAATAGCGATGGGAGCGGCTGATGCTGTTCCAGGCGTTTCGGGCGGAACGATAGCCCTTATCACGGGGATTTATGCACGTCTTATTCAAGCCATTCGTTCTTTTGACGGGCAAGCAATTTCACTTTTCTTTAAAGGGCAATGGCCTACCTTCTGGAAAAAAATAGATGGTACTTTTTTGATAAGTTTGCTGGCAGGCATTGGCACGGCACTCATTGCCCTCTCCCGCATCTTGCTTTTTCTGTTAGCTACTTATCCCATTTTGGTTTGGTCTTTTTTCTTTGGACTTATCTTAGCTTCTTCATGGTTGATTGCCAAAGAAATTAAACAGTGGGGTCTTGGAGTGATTTTAGGTTTATCACTCGGTATTTTGGCGGGTTATCTCATTACCGAACTAAGCCCTGCCGAAACCCCCGAGACGCTGCCCTTCATCTTTGCTTCTGGGGCTATTGCTATTTGTGCTATGATTTTGCCTGGTATCTCAGGAAGTTTTATCTTGTTGATTTTGGGCAAGTATGAGTTTATTTTTAAAGCCCTCAAAGACTTTAACCTTTGGGTGATAATTACCTTTGGCGCAGGTTGTGTCTTAGGTTTGTTGGCTTTTTCGCATGTGATTCACTGGCTACTCAAAAAATATCAATGGCTTACTATGGCTTTCTTGACAGGTATTATGGTCGGTTCGCTCAATAAGGTCTGGCCTTGGAAACAAACACTTAGCACCTACACAGACAGGCACGGAGTAGAAAAGCCTTTGACACAGGCAAACCTCTTCCCGCAAAGTTACGAAACCCTTACAGGGCAAGAGGCCTATCTTGGTAGTGCTATCATACTCGCTCTGCTAGGGTTTGTATTGGTATATGGGATTGACTACTTAGGAAAATCTCAAAAGTCCTAAGATGTAAGCGAGTAGCTCCCTGATAAAATGAAATTATAAAAAAATAAAAATATGTCAAAAAGAACATTTACCCAATTACAATCAACGGCAGTACCGATGCCCTCTGAAAACATAGATACCGACCAAATTATACCTGCACGTTTTCTGAAAGCTACTACACGAGAGGGTTTTGGTGAAAATCTTTTCAGAGATTGGCGATTTGATAAGCTAGGCAATCCTGATGCAGACTTTGTATTGAATCAATCACAATTTTCGGGTCAAATTCTGATTGCAGGCAAAAACTTTGGTTGTGGCTCAAGCCGCGAGCATGCCGCTTGGGCACTGTCTGACTATGGCTTTAGGGCAGTAGTGTCAAGTTTTTTTGCAGATATTTTTAAAAACAATGCACTCAACAATCACCTACTACCTGTGCAAGTGAGTGATGCTTTTTTGAATAAAATACTTGAAGGAGTACAGGCAAACCCCAAAGCAGAATTGTTGATTGACCTAAAAAAACAACAGATTACTTGGCTCATTACCCAGGAAAGTGAGTATTTCGAGATTAATCCTTATAAAAAAATGTGCCTCGCACAAGGGCTTGATGACATTGACTATCTGCTCACACTTGACAAAGAAATCAAGGCTTTTGAAGAAAAGTAAGAGTAAGTACTTGTGTGCGACTTTCTGAACAATATCAGATGAATACTCAACAATACATCAGATGAAACATAATTTTGAAAAATAAAATTGTTCTCCAGGAATAAACCATTAGTTTTGAGAGCTTATTTAATTTTAAAAAAACAAAAAATATGAAGAAATTATTTATAATTGTATCACTCGTTAGCTTTATGTTAAGCACATCTATTCAAGATGTATTAGCACAAAATGAATATTATAAGTGGGGAATTAGAACAGGCATAGAGGCACTAGATTTTGGCACACCCAATGGAAAAGGAATCTCTAGAGACAATATGCCTTTGGGCTTTAATTTTGGTGTAATACGGCACTTAACCCCTTCTTTTAACGCACGCCTATCACTACGTGCAAATCCTGCTGGAAATTTACCTATTGAAGGCGTATTAAGTGATATATCCAACCTGTTTGATGTTAGCTTAGATGTAGAGTATAAATTTGCCAATGGATATATCTTACCCGTAAACTCTTGGTTTGAACCCTATGTATTTGCGGGGGGAGGTGTAATAGAAACAGGAAACACTCTTGGTAAAATTAATGCAGGCTTAGGGTTCAATTTCTGGTTTGATAAAGGCATGGCTGTATTTGTAGAAACCAATTATAACCTTATCCCATCAGATAAACTAGACAACTACATGCAACACTCAGCAGGTTTTAGATGGAGAATTGGAAAAGGAAACGACAGTGATGGTGATGGCATATCTGATGATAAAGACAAATGCCCCAATGAAGCGGGACTAAAACAGTTTGGGGGTTGTCCTGATTCTGACAATGATGGTATCCCTAACAATGAAGATGCCTGCCCCAATGAAGCTGGCTTGGCTGAACTACAAGGCTGTCCTGACTCTGACGGCGATGGTATAGCAGACAAAGATGACCAATGCCCCAATGAAGCTGGCTTGGCTGAACTACAAGGCTGCCCCGACAAAGACGGTGATGGCGTAGCAGACAAAGACGACCGCTGCCCAGATGTGGCAGGTTTGAAAGATTTTAAAGGTTGCCCAGATAGTGATGGTGATGGTGTACCTAATATTGATGACCAATGCCCCAATGAAGCTGGTGTAAAATCATTGGCTGGCTGTCCTGACCGTGATGGTGATGGCGTGGCAGATAAAGATGATAAGTGCCCAGATGAAGCTGGTCCGAAAAACAACAATGGTTGCCCTATCCCAGTAGCAGAGATTGAAAAAGAACTTGAAATGGATGCCAAACAAATTCAATTTGAAACTGCCAGAGCAGTTATCAGAAAAGAGTCTTTTGAAGCCTTAGATAAGGTAGTTGAGCTCATGAAAGAATATCCAAATTCTAAATTTAGTATAGAAGGACACTCTGATAATGTGGGCAACGCTGCCAATAATAAGATACTTTCTCAACAAAGATCTGATGCTGTGAAAAAATATTTTATAGACAAAGGTATCTCCGCTGAGAGACTCACTAGCGTTGGTTATGGGCAAGAGAAACCCATAGCAACTAATACCACGGCTGCTGGACGTGCGCAAAACAGACGTGTTGAGATTCACCTAGAAAAATAAAAATAACTCTCTCTTTCAGTTGAGTTTGCTCCTTAACCAAAGAGCCAATAAGATTTACTTTATTGGCTCTTTTTGATTTAGTTCAAGTAGCTGATGACTACTTCTAAAATTTAAATACCCCCCGATTACACAAGTGCGCAACATAGCTCAAAACAATTTTTTCCGTAAAGTTTTATACAATCTGTATTGTCATACAAGCTAAAAATAGCTTAGAAGAGTTACTCAAAAGGCAATTGAATGAGGTCATTCATACCAAAGACACCTTCTTTACCTACAATCCACTCTGCGGCAAGTACCGCACCCGTAGCAAAGCCCTCACGCCCAAAGGCAGTATGTTTTATTTCAATGGCATCTATTTCTGATTGATAAAAGATGCTATGTGTTCCAGGTACATTTGCCTCCCGTTTGGAGATGATTTCAAGCTGTTTTTCAGAAGTACTTGGCTCATTTACCCACGCTTGCTTATCAGTATAAAAAGGTAAGATGCCTTCTGCCAAGGTAATGGCAGTGCCGCTAGGCGCATCTTTCTTTTCGGTATGATGTATTTCCTCTAGACTTACCTTGTACTGTGGGTAAGCCTGCATCAATTTGGCGAGCCATTGGTTAAGTTGAAAAAATAAATTAACCCCAATGCTGTAGTTAGAAGCATAAAAAAAAGCACCCTTTTGTGCCTGGCAATAGGCCTCGAGTGCTGCTTTCTGCTCGAGCCAACCCGTAGTGCCTGATACAACAGGTATTTTTTGGTCAATACACGCTTTCAAATTTTCGTATGCTGTGGCAGGCTGTGTAAACTCGATGGCTACTTCTGTGCCAAGCGTATGAAGATGTTGCAACTCCTCAGTGTTGTCTTTATCTATGCGTGCCACGATTTCGTGCTGTCTTTTTAGTGCAATTTGAGCGATGGTTTTACCCATTTTTCCATATCCTATGAGGGCAATTTTCATATCTTATTCTTTTTCTGTATGATTTTTTCAAAATTAAGTATCAAATATAAAAATAAAATTGTCCATACGTAGTTACCACAGCATAAAAAAAGGGAAAAGATATGTTCTTTTCCCTTGTGTGAACCGAATGAAAATTTAATTCCCCCTGTAAGGGTGTATTTTTTATCTCTTTCCTTGTGTACGGCGATTTTCACCACTTCTCTCACCCGCCATAATCATAGCGCAACGGAAGCCAATCGTGGCTGTTCTACCATCTTTATCCAAGAAACGGCGTGTGCCTGGTGAGCACCAATAAGCTACATCTTTCCAAGAACCACCTTTGTAAACACGTACATTGTCATCAATCAAAGAGTTAGGATTATTTGGGTCAGGGTTGTAGGGTGCTTTTGAAGAACCTACACCTTGTGTACCATCTGCATAAACTGACTGTGTAGTATCTGAGAGGATTTTATAATTTGGGTTAGAAGGGTCATTGATGAGTCTCTGACGGCGAACAGGGTTCAAATCATCTACATCTGCAAAAGCAAGTGGGCGATAAACATCTTCTACCCATTCGCTCACATTACCACCCATGTTGTAAAGGCCATAATCATTGGGAGGATAAGCGTAGATGTATTCAGTAATCAAAGCACCATCATTGAGTTTTCCTGCAATACCTGCATAATCACCACGTCCACGCTTAAAGTTAGCCAACATATAGCCCATGGGGTATTTTTTGGTTTCATAAGGGTTACGTACCGCGTGCCCGTCCCAAGGATAGATACGTCCGTTGGTTTGGTTTTCGTCATTGTATTGTGTTCCTACAAGAGCTTTGGCTGCATATTCCCATTCTGCTTCTGTGGGTAGGCGGTAGTCGGGTACTACAAAGCCAGATTCCAGAGGTATCTTTTCGCCAGCAGCAAAATTAGGCATAGACTCGAGCTTACCTTTTTTCTCAGCTTCTTTGGCGTAGTTTTCATTTACTACAGAGGTGCGCCAGCGGCAAAAGTCTTTAGCTTGCGCCCACGAAACACCCACTACGGGGAAGAATCGGAAACCAGGGTAGCGAAGATAGTTGGCTACATAAGAATCGTTGTAAGCTAGTTCACTTGCCCAAACAGTAGTATCCGGCAGCAATACTTGTTTGCGGTAGCTATCAAGGTCATTGAAGCCCTCAGGAAGTCTGTCCGCATTTTCTGGTCTTTCGTAATAAGCCATGTATTCTAGCCAGTGTATATTGGCGATTTCTGTTTCGTCCATATAAAAAGACTGAATACTTGCAGTACGCTCTACATTGTCGCGCGTGTAGAGAATATCCTCTTCACTTGAACCCATCACAAAACGACCACCTTCTATAAAGACAAGATTAGGCGCATCGGGCTGCCCTTCAAAATCATTGACTGTAAAACTGTTGTTGGGGTCGTTTTCATCATTATAAGCAACTCCTGTTACTGTACTATTTTTGCCAGGATCAGTACTTGTGGGGAG
This sequence comes from uncultured Cytophagaceae bacterium, assembly GCA_964480455.1. Classification (GTDB taxonomy): domain Bacteria; phylum Bacteroidota; class Bacteroidia; order Cytophagales; family Microscillaceae; genus JAABSX01. The sequence continues at coordinate 8,681 of CAYZQI010000084.1, read as the reverse complement.
TTTTTCTTTTTTTCCGCAAGACGCAAACATAGCGGAACATACAAGACTTAGGCATAGATACCTAAAAAACGTGCGATTTTTATTCATGACCTGTTAACTTTTATTATTGTATTTATTAAAGAGTAGTTTGTTAAATTAAAATTATTCAAATGTACACACACAAAACTAAATTTTTAACGTGATATTATTTCTGTTAGTATTTTTATGGCTTGACTTATCGTCATAACTCTTGCAAAAATAATAATAGGTTTTTGATTGACTTCTTTTAATTTGGCTTTTTGTGGATTTTTTTGCAAATAATCTAATACCTTGCCAAATTTTTCGGAGTTAAAGTACTCGGGCTGATGGTTGATGAAGTAGCCTTTGAGTGTTTCATTTTTAAGTGTGAGTTTCTCAAAACCTATTTCTTCAGCTTTCCAGCGCAGCTTTACGGTTTCTATCAAATCAAGTACGGGTGTAGGCATTGCCCCAAAACGGTCAATTAGTGATTTTCTAAACTGCTCTAACGCATCAAAGTCGTTGATGTTGTCTAACTGCGCATAAAGTGCTAACCGTTCGGTAATATTTTTTACATATTCTTCTGGAATGAGTATCTCGAGGTCGGTTTCTATGTTACAGTCATTCTTCAAAACGGGTATTTCAATGTCTTTGTAAAATAGTTCTTTAAACTTTGTTTCTTTCAATTCTCTGATAGCATCATCAAGAATTTTATGGTAAGTATCAAAGCCCAAGTCGCTAATAAAACCACTTTGTTCTGCGCCAAGTAAGTTGCCAGCTCCCCTGATGTCTAGGTCACGCATAGCCACTTTGAAGCCATCTCCCAAATCAGAAAACTCTTCTAAGGCGTGTAGCCGTTTGCGTGATTCGGGCGTGAGTAATGTAGAGGGAGGTGCGAGCAGATAGCAAAACGCTTTGCGGTTAGAACGGCCCACACGCCCCCGCATCTGGTGGAGGTCTGCCAAACCAAAGGCATGCGCACCATTGATGATAATGGTATTGGCATTGGGAATATCTAGCCCTGATTCTATGATGTTGGTAGAAATCAAAATATCATATTCTCCTTCTATAAATTTCATCATTACTTTTTCGAGCTTGCTACCCTCCATCTGCCCGTGGGCTACCCCTATGCGTGCTTCAGGGATTAATCTTAAGATGATATTGGCGATTGCCTCAATATCGCTTACACGATTATGCACAAAGAACACTTGCCCGCCACGGCGCAGCTCATAACCTATGGCATCTCTGATGATTTCTTCTCCAAAAGTATGCACCTCGGTGGTTACAGGCTGTCTGTTGGGAGGGGGAGTAGCAATGACCGATAAATCTCGAGCACCCATTAAGGAGAAGTGCAAAGTACGAGGAATAGGAGTAGCCGTAAGCGTAAGCACATCTACATTGATGCGCATTTCTTTGAGTTTTTCTTTGGTTTTTACACCAAATTTTTGTTCTTCATCTATAATGAGCAGTCCTAACTCTTTGAATTTTACATCTTTGCCCACAATGCGGTGCGTACCAATGAGAATATCTACCTCTCCTGCTGCAAGTTTTTTAAGGGTTTCTTTGATTTGTGCAGACGACCTAAAGCGGTTGATATAATCTACCCTGCAGGGAAAATCTACCAAGCGTTCACTGAAGGTGCGGTGATGCTGCATAGCTAGAATGGTGGTGGGCACTAATACCGCCACTTGTTTGCCATTGGCTACCGCTTTGAAGGCGGCTCTGATGGCTACTTCGGTCTTGCCAAAGCCTACATCACCACAGACCAGCCTATCCATGGGGTGGGGCTGTTCCATATCTTCTTTTACTTGTTGAGTGGCTTTGGCTTGGTCGGGGGTGTCTTCATAGATAAAAGAAGACTCTAACTCTACTTGCAAATAGCTGTCAGGGCTACAGGCAAATCCTTGGCTGCCTTTTCGGGCAGCATAAAGTTCTATAAGGTCCTCGGCTATGTCTTGTACTTTCTTTTTGACCTTTGTTTTTTTGGCTTCCCACTCTCCCGAGCCTAATTTACTGATGCTAGGCGGCGTGCTGTCGCGTCCGCTGTATTTAGTAATTTTGTGCAGTGCGTGGATATTGACATAAAGCAAGTCATTATCACGATAGACCAATCTGATGGCTTCTTGCATTTTGCCCCCTACATCTACGGCTTCTAAGCCAGCAAAACGCCCTACGCCATAGTCTATGTGTGTAACGTAGTCGCCAGGTTTAAGTGCCTGCAACTCTTTAATAGTGAGTGCCTTAGACTTGGTGTAGCGTTCTTTGGTGCGGTACTTATGAAATCGCTCAAAGATTTGGTGGTCTGTGTAGCAGGCTACTTGTAAATTTTTATCTATAAATCCTTCTCTGAGTGCTATGCTAAGGGTATTGAGTTGTAGAAAAGGGTCTATTTCTTCAAAGATTTTTTTGAGTCTTTCTAATTGCTTGAAGGAGTCGGAAACGATGAGTGTTTGTAGGTTTTTTGCTTGGTTTTCGTGGAGGTTTTCGGCAAGCATTTCAAATTTTTTGTGAAAAGAAGGCTGTGCTACTGCCTCAAAAGTAATATTTTGTGCTTTTTTGAAATAGCTTCTTTGCCCAAACTCTATGTTGTTAAAATCTTTTGTTTGTCCCTCAAGTGAGGTGCGAGTTTCAAACAACACAGAAGGCTGGCTAATGACAGCCGTTTGCCCACTTTGTATGAGGATATTTTCAAAATGATTTTCTATTTTTTCAAAATATTGAGCTACAAAAGTGAAGAAGTGTTCATAATCTTTTGCCCAGAGCAGGGTGTTTTCAGGGATAAAATGAAAAAAAGACTCCCTAACTTCTTGTAAAAGTTTAGTTTGTACATTCGGAATGATAGAGATGAATTTTAACTCTTCTACTGAAAGTTGATTTTCAGGATTGAAAGCACGCAAACTCTCAATCTCATCACCAAAAAACTCTACTCTGTAGGGCAAATCATTAGAAAAAGAGAAAATATCCACAATGCCGCCTCTTACTGCAAATTGCCCAGCTTCATAGACAAAATCAGTGCGCTCAAAGTCATAAGTTGTCAGGATTTCTACTAGAAATTCCATATCTAGTCGTTCTCCTACTCTTGCTACAAAGGTATTATCAAGCAGTGATTTTTTATTGATTACTTTTTCGGCAAGTGCCTCGGGGTAGGTAATGACTAGAAAATTCTTGTTGCGTTTAGAGTAGGTTTCATTGACAGCATTCAGCACTTCGGCGCGCTGCAATACATTCACGTTTTCTACTTCTTCAAACTGATAGGGTCTTTTGTAGGAGGCAGGCAGTAGCAAGATTCGCTCTTGGGGCAGCAGGTATTGTAAATCATTCTGGAAGTAAGCCGCTTCTTCTCTATCATTAAGAATAAAGACATGGTTAAAGATTTTTTGTTGTTTTTGGTGGATAAGGTAAGTAGCTGCACATAGTACGGCATCTTGGCTGCCTACCAAGCCTTTGAGCTTTACTTTTGCTTTTGGTTGAGAGATACTTTGCGCCAATAGCTGAGTTAAGCTATCGTTTTGGTAAAGTTTGAGAAAATCTTTGGTATTCACATCAAATCAATTTCATTCTATTGTATATTCACCTTTTTGAAACTCATGTTTCAACACAAAGTTCAAAGGTTTATAACGTTGGTTTAGAAACTTTAGAAGTTTCATCATCTTTCATGTTTGCTTTGAGTGTTTTGAGTCGGTTAGATTTTCGGAGAACATCAATGCCCAAGCTCAACCCCATAATCAGCCCAATTATCAATACAATCAATAGATAAAGATAAAATCTTTCCGCTTTTTGCTTTGCTTCATCAAGTTCTTTTTGGGTTTGATTGAGTTTGAGTTTAAGTTCGTTAGGGTTTACACCATATTTTGCCAAGATGTCAGCAATATGGGTAGTGTTCAGAGAGATGGAGTCTTTGAGTTCGGTATATTCTACATAATATTTGTAGGCGGGGGCATAGTTTTCTTGTGCGGCATAAGTTTCGGCTGTGAGCCTGAGTACATCTCGCTTTATATCGTCTGCATTGATTTTAGAGGCAATCTGGGTAGCTTTTTTAAGGTAGATATGCGCTTGTGCATACTCTTTTTGGTCTTTATAAAGCTGAGCTATGCTGCTCAAAGAATTAGCTGTACCTCTTAGGTCGCCTATTTCTTCTTTGATTTTGAGCGATTTAAGACTGTATTTGAGTGCTTCTTTGTATTTTTCTGTGGCTCTGTAGGTATTTCCTAAGTTATTAAGTACAATGGCTTGCGAGGAAAGGTCTTGCAAACTTTGGTATATTTTGAGTGCTTGTTGGTAATTTTCTTGGGCTTTTTCCCATTGTTGCTGGTCTTCATAGATAGTGCCTATATTGCTAAGTGTGGCTGCCAAGCTCCATTCATCTTGCTCTTGTTTTGCCATTTGCTTGGCATTCTCAAAGTAGAGCAGAGCCTTTTCATTGTCGTTGAGTTGTTTGTAGATGGTGCCTATGTTAAGATTGGCTTGCAGTTGGTTATAAAATCGGCTATCAGCATTGGCAAGCTGTTCACTGATTTTGAGCACTTTGAGCTGTGCCTCCAATGCGGGCGAGTATTCAGCCAGTGCATAGTGGCAGACTCCTATTCTTGCCCAAACTTCTACCAGCCCCTCTTTGTATTGTTTAGCTTCAAAGATTTTTAGGGCTTCATTGAGCTGTGAGAGTGCTGTTTTAAAATCGCTTTGGTAGTAATGCACCAATCCTAGATTACTTTTTATGAAGCCTTGCTTTATGTCATCTTCTATGGTTTTAAAAACAAACAAAGCCTCTTGAAAAAACTTTTTTGCTTGTGAAAAATCATTTTTTTTGAGTTGAATTTCTCCTAAAAAATTAAGTGCCGTACCTCTTCCACTCAGGTATTTTTCTTGTTTTTCTATGGCAAGTGCTTCTTGGGCATATTTCTCGGCTTGTTCGGTATCTTGTTCTATCAATAAGAGCACTAGTTCATTCAATAGATTGATTTTCTCTACTTTGTTCTGCAAAGTTGGAAGTGCCTTCTGGAGGCTGTCTAGCTCCTCTTGGGCAAATACAGGACTCGAGAAATACCCAATCAAGAGAAAAAAACTGAGGGCCTTTTTTATTTTTAGAATCATCTCTTAGTTTTTAGCAGGAGTGTTTGATTGTTTTTTTAAATTTGAAAAACAAAATTAGCTTGCCATACAGCTGAACTACAATGCCGCTTGCAAGAGCTAGTTTTGAAAAATGCAAAATACTCAAATTATACAGCAACAAGGCAAATATAATAAAATTCAGCTTTTCTAAGTAGCTCATTAGAAATAATTTGAAAAGAAATATCAAAAAAAATAAAATTTTTCTGGCTTTTACTACCTATACTATGGTATATCTAATGATGAATCAGATAAAAATAGCATATTTGAGAAAATCTTGTAATTCAAAAAAAAGACTACATGCCAATATTAATGACTTTATGATGAAAACACACTTTTTGTTGATTACCTCGTTTATTTTTTTGACAGCCTGCCAACCTTCTCAGCAAGTAGTTAGGTATGGCGACAATTCTACTTCGCAAATTTTGCAAGGAGTAGCAATGCCTACTACTAAAAAGCTATTCCTCACAAGTGGCTTGGTAGCTCCCCTTCTTGATAGCATCAGTACTAATGCTTACCAACGCTACGGAGATACCTACACACAAAGCATCAATGCACTTAAAAGAATTGAAAGCCTACTCAAAGAGGCAGGCTTGGGTATGAAAGAGGTTGTTTTTTTACGCATCTTTATAGCACCAGACCCCAATAAGAACAATACCATAGATTTTGAGGCCTGGTTTAAGGCTTACAATGTCTATTTCAACAATGCGCAAAATCCCAACAAAGTAGCCCGCACTACGCTGGGTGTAGCTGCCCTAGCACGCCCTGGGCTGCTAGTAGAGATTGAGGCAGTAGCCGTATATCCTTAGGCTTTTAATTGCTGTAAAAGCCATTGTATCTCACGTTCAATAGATTTTGCAAGGTCTTTTTGAAGTGTTTTGGGCAGCACTTCCCACGTATAGGTTTCTATCTCTAAGTGCTGGCTCAAGTCCCTGACTTTTGTAAGGGCAAGTACCTCCAAAATATCTTTTTGTGTGGAAGATAAATGGCTGTATTGGTCTATGAAGATAGGCACGTGGAAATGAATTCTCCATTCTTCTATATTAGGGTCATCTACTTCTAGCAGAGCATCGGGCAGGTCAGAAAATTGCTTGTAGTTTTGATAGCAGTCGCGTTGAATGACTTGGTGCAGATAGGTAGATTCATTGAAGACTTGCAATGACTTGACGACTTTGCACTTCTCTTTGGTGCGGTTGCTTAGGTCAGCTTTGAGGGCAGCACTAATCTGAAATTTTCCAATTTGAATACCCTCTTTCTCGAAGCGTTGTAAGGCTTGGGCGTGGTCTTCATAGGCTACTGCAAAATGACAGACATCATAGCAGATTTGTATATGTCTTTTGAGTGTAAGCGTGGCGGATTCGCTGTGCATACCCCGCGCAATGTAGAGAAACTCACACGCAGCAGGCACTAGATAATTATTGAAATAATCAATTACCTCTTGGCTATTTTCTAGCAATCCATCTGGTTCAGGTTCAATGTCTAAGTGTAATATTTTGCCAGTGGTTTGTTCATATTGGATAAGATTATCTAATATTTTGAGCAATTGGGTAGTAGCCTTTTCATAGATGAGTGGTAGCTGCTCCTCGTCCCACCAGCCTTTGTAAGAAAGAGGAGAGGTAGAGATGCCTCCTTCTACCCCACGAGGTAGCAGTACTATCAAAATCTTGAAAAGCTGGTGTGTGTATTCAAGTCTTTGTGCCGTGGTCCAGTCGGGGTGGTGCACAGCATCTTTTACGACTGTATTATGAAAACTTCCATAAGGAAATCCATTCATTGTAAAGACATACAAATCCTCTTGCTCTAGCCAATTCTTAAACTTTGCCAGATGATTACCCTGCAAGAGTGTTTCAGCCGCCTGAAAAGAAAGCCTTAATCCTATACCAAAGGCAGCCTTAGGGGAGAGCTTGGCTTTGAGCGGGGGGAGATAAGTTTTAAGGTGCTGAAAGACCTCTTGCCAAGTTTCGCCTTGATGAATGTTAGTACAATAGGTTACATGAAACGATGAGATTTCCAAAGCAATACAGTTTAGATACAGGCTAATTCTTTAAGGTGATGGCTTGATTCAAGTAAAATCAAAAATAATCATAATTTTTGAGATATGCTGTATAACCAAAGTACATTTATCAAAGTTTGAAATTATGAAGCAAATCCTTTGACTATGCTTAAATATATTTGTGCATACTTTGCGTTTAGCATTTGATAGCATGAACCAAAGAAATTTATGGACCACCCGTACTTAGATTGCCGTGATGAAAAACTTACTATTTGCGCTACACTACTTTTTTGTCTGGAATGCTTGGGCTTTGCAAGAGACGCCAGCACAAACAACTACACTGCCCACTCCATCGGCAGATACCCTAGGCTTGAATGAGTTTAAGATAAAATTTCCTGCAGTACAGAGCCTTACCACACCTGAGGCACTCCATAAAGATAGTATTGTGGTTAGTATATTGCAAAGAAATGCACCTTATTGGCAAGATATGGCAGTAGTATGTGATTGGACAGAGAGTATGTATAGCTATGGTGTACAAGTTTTGTATTGGTTGCATCATTTTGCAGACAATGAAGCCATCACAAAATGGGTTTTTTTCAATGATGGAAATGACCTGATGCAAGGCGAGAAAGTAGTAGGAGAAACAGGAGGAATCTATACTTATCAAGGCAGTAATTTTGAGGAAGTCATCGCATTGATGCAGCGCGTGCAGGAAGCTGGCAATGGAGGTGATGCACCTGAAAACGATTTGGAAGCATTGCTTTTTGCACAAAGGCACTTTGTAGGGGTGAAGCATTGGGTATTGGTGGCTGATGCCACGTCAGAAATTAGAGATATGCTGCTGCTCAACCGCTTAGCACGCTCGCTCAACACACAAGGTATGCAGTTGCACATCATACTTTGTGGCGAACCTATTGTGTATGATTATTTGCACTTGGCACAAATCTGTAATGCCTCACTACATACCCGCCTAGAAGACTGGGAAAATTTAGGAAGATGGCAAGAAGGACAAGCCATAAAGCTCAATGGCACAACCTACACGTTCCAAAACGGCTATTTCAAAAAAGAAAATCTACCCTCACGAAAAAAAAACAAAAATGATTAGTTTCTAATAGCAAAGTAAATATTGCTGAGTGTGCGAAAACATCATTTAGTTTTTTTGATTGTCTGACAATTTCTGTGAAAATCTGTAGCGGACTTTCAGTCCACTGGCATTTATGTTCTGAACAGTATTCAGCCTGTTATATAAAACATCATCACAAAAATTATCAGAGAACCATTTTTTTTGATGAAGACGGTATGGGTTTTTACGTTTGTCTGACAAGGTCTGTGAAAATATGCAGGGATTGTAAAAGAGTATTTTAGGCAAAAGTTTCCATAGCCTCGAAAAAATAATTTCTATAAATCCACATAATTTCCACTCCACATAGCCAATAGCTTGTAAACTATTGGTTATAATATTTGAAAATCAAATATTTTATGAGCCTTTCGTTTTTCAAGAAGCAACAAAAAACCCAAACCACACATCAAAGTACGGTTTGGATTTTTAATTTTTAAATACAATACAGAAAGGCAAATTAAGCCA
>CAYZQI010000083.1:12418-21074 GCA_964480455.1 uncultured Cytophagaceae bacterium | reverse complement strand
GAAAAGTTTAAATTATGAGTTGTGAAGTATTATCATTTAAAGTATTCATTATCAGCAACTTATAAGTAGTAATAGCCGAAGTTATTATTTATATTTTCCTAACTATTTCTCAACTTACTGTGCCTATAGCCAAATCCAAAATAAATGCTCAAGCCTACCAGCATCCAAAGCCCAAAGCCTACCCAGTTATGCACACCTAGTTCGGTCATTAGGTAAAAATTAGTCAGAACGCCCATCACAGGAACAAGTGATAACTTTTTGGTAAAGCAATGATAGCTCAAAAAGATGCTAAATACCACAAAAAACCAAAGCGGAATCCTATGATAAAAGCCCATCAAAACGCCTTCGCCTTCATCTTGGAAAGTAATAAAATTAATAACACCTTGCGGATTGTAATAATAGCCAATGCCCAAACCTGTCAAAAGCAGAATAGGCACAATGAACTGACTATTGATATAAGGAATCTTAAAACGCCCCGAGCTATCGTGGTCGGGAGAGGTTTCTAAAAAGAGTACGCCCCCCGATACAATGGCAAAAGCAAACAAAGTACCTATACTTGTGAGGTCGGTTACTTCGGTAAGGTTGAGCATCAAGGCAGGGATAGCTACCAATAGCCCGGTGGCAATGGTAGAGATATAAGGAGTCTGAAAACGGGGGTGAATTTTAGAAAAAGATTTTGGCAGCAGCCCATCGCGGCTCATGGTCATCAGAATACGGGGCTGCCCCAATTGGAAAACCAAAAATACGCTTGTCATGGCCACAATTGCACTCAAAGCCACAACACCTGCCATAAAATTCAACTGATTTTGCTCAAATACAAAAGCCAATGGGTCGCCTACGGCGAGGGTGGTATAGCTTACCATACCTGTAAGTACTAGTGCAATCAAGATATATAAAATTGTACAGATTATCAAAGAGTAAACCATTGCTTTTGGGAGGTCTTTTTGTGGATTTTCACACTCTTCGGCGGTAGTAGAGATAGCATCAAAGCCAATGTAGGCAAAAAACACTGCTGATACGCCCTGCATTACGCCCGTAATACCATTAGGGGCAAACGGTGACCAATTCTCGGGCTGTATGTAAAAAGCCCCTACCACAATGACAAGCAAAACGACCGCAATTTTTATCAATACCATGATATTGCCCGCATTTTTAGATTCTTTAATGCCTACAAACACCAAGGCAGTGATGGCAAAAGTTACTAACAAGGCGGGTAAGTCAGCAATTAATTTCAAGTTTCCACTCAGACTTGGCGCATTTTGCCAAGCAAGGTAAGTTTCTTGTTCTGTACGGGTGAGCGTGCTGAGTGCCTCACCACTCGCAATTTTGGCACTGACTGCCTCAAAACCACGTGAGGCAGAGAGGTAATCCATCGTGAGGTATTCGGGTATTTTTAGCCCCAAGCCTGCCAAAAAACCAGTAAAATAATCTGACCAAGAAATGGCTACAGCAATATTGCCTACGGCATACTCCATCACCAATGCCCAGCCAAGCACCCACGCCATCAACTCGCCAAAAGTAGTGTAAGCATAAGTGTAAGCACTGCCACTAATGGGAATGGTGGAGGCAAACTCGGCATAACACAAAGCAGAAAATAAGCAAGCTATGGCTGTAAATACAAATAAAAATACCACAGCAGGCCCTCCATTGAAAGCAGCATTGCCTATGGTGCTGAAAATACCTGCCCCTACTATGGCAGCAATACCTAGCGAAACCAAGTCGGGTAGTTTGAGATTTTTCTTCAAACCTAATTCGCTACTTTCTTCGTTTCGTTTTATTTCGTCAAGAATTTGACCTACATTCTTTTTGCGGAATAGTGATTTCAAGCTTTCTAATGGTTAGTGTTGGTACAAAATAAATCGCAAATTACATCAAATCTCTCAAATACAAATCCTTTGGTATAATTTTATTGAAAATTTCTATATTAGCTGAATATTTCTTAATTTTAGCTTTTGAACCCTAACATTAAACCCCATTGACATGAAAAAATACTTCGTCTTTATAGCACTTTGCACTGGATTTTATACGGCTGCTTTGGCACAAAAAAAATTAGAAATCCCCAAAAAGTATGAATTTCAGACTGAAAATGATTACTCGCAATACAACTCACTTATCATAGAGGCAGCCGAATGGCTCAAAAATACCCCTCTCAACAAACAAGGTAAAAAAGGTGAAAAAGTTAAAGCATTCTTGCAAGATTGGCTTGCTAATCACCCGACCATAACGGTAGCAAAAGAACGATTCATTGATTTTTACACTGCCAAAAACCCTGAACTACTCACCGTTTTTATGGCAAATTGGGCAAGCTATCAACTCCAAAATCCTACTGAAAAAGATACAGTAAAGCTCCATACCGAAGGACTAAAAGCTATGATAGAAGCCTATCAACTAGGTGGGGTAGAACAAGATGATGCTTATCTGAAGCTCAACGCGATTCTGGAAGAAGGCACATTGGCAAAATGGGTCGCCTATCAGATTCATGCCTAAGCAATACATTATTTTTTTGGTTTTATATACCTTAATTCATTGAAAGGGTCGCTTGAAGTGGCCCTTTCACTTGTGGTTTTATCAAAATTTTACTGAACTAAATCACCTAAAAATTTGCAGTATTTTATACCAAAATATTTCTTTTTGCTCTGACACTAGCCTATCTATTCATCACAAGCAAGCAATGATGATTTTTGTGTTTGGTGCTTGCCAAGTACTTGATGGAGATATAGCTGAGGGCGTAGAAGTATGCTTTTAGGTTTTTCCAAGTCAGACATTTTTGATAATATTGCTCTGATGGTATTTTGTACTATAATGAAAATCGTGGGTTTATTTGTTTGTTGAAATATTCAAAATAATAGGCTTTTTTTATTTGTCCTACACCCAGAAATAATTCTATAACAATTTTAGTCGAGGCAGAAATCTAAAATAAAACCTTCTACCTTGTAGAAATCAAAACAATAGACACAACTGCAATGCTACAAATACAACAGGAAAATTGTCAGATATTAAAAAAATTAGCGGACTATTGGCTTTACTTAACGATTATTAAATTAATACATACATAAACAAATACCTCTGTGAAGAATCCTACATTCGTTTTTCTATCTTTGGCAGCACTGCTTTTGCTGCTTCAAGCCTGCCAGCCCACCAAAATTTTGGTAGCTAAATACAACCCTGCTGAGAGTAAACAACTCCCCAACAACGCAAAAACGGGCCTGATATACTACTTGCCAAAAAAATACTTGCGCCTTGAGGTGCAAGCAAAGGTCTATAGAGTAACACAAATCTCTGAGTACAAATCTAAGTTTCCTGAATACAAAGTGCTAGACGAAAGAGGCATTATCCAAGGGCTGACACTCACTGAGCAAATATTGGCTGATGAGCAAGAAGCCGTCTTTCTGAAATTTAGCCAACCTGAAAGTGCAGTCAATAACCTAACAACTGCCATCAATATCAACGATTTAGGGTTACTGACCTCTATCAATGTAGAAAGTGAAGGCAAAGCCAGTGAGGTTTTCAATGACTTAGCACAAACTACTGGTTCACTCATCAAACTCGGCACTGCCATCTTAGACCCTGCCGCAACGCTGCTCGCCTCCAGAGATAAAGATTCTGAGGAAGAAGTATCTACCAAAAAAATTTCCATAGATACACTTCAATACACCTTTACTAGACTCATAGAAATCAACCAACCTGGAGATACCATCATCAGCTTGCGTGATTTTATACCCAGCTTAGAAAGCAACCAAAGAAGAAACCAAATCCGAATTTCTATCGAGGCAAATCAACTCAATAAACATGAGAATCCGCTCAAATCTACTGGCAGCTATACCGAAGGTATCTTGTATAGAGTAGGAGTGCCCCTGCGCACGGTGCTAGAAATCAGGCATGAGGCAGACGAAATCCCCTTTCTGAGAAACCAGCCACTCAAAAGAAGAATCGTATTTGATAACTACATCTCTTACCCGCAGTTTGGAGGCTATGCTATAGCCAATTTGAAAAGCACAGGAGGCAGCAAGCGAGTTACCAATATGACTTTCCACCCATCAGGTAGCCTGAGTACTTACACTATCGATAAAGAAACAAACAATGTAGAACGGAACAGGCAACTGCAAGAGAGCCTCAAAATGCTCGAGAACAACGCCCTAGACATACGCAGTGCCCCTGAACGCAAGCGAAAAGCTGCCAGAGAAGCTAGATTAGAAGAACTGAGGGCAGAAATAGAAGCCGAGAAGGAACTACAACGGCTAGAAGAAGAGAAAATGGAACTGGAACGAAAGAGAAAAGAAATGGAATTGAGAAATAACACAGGAAATTGAAGTACGTCGTATTTGATACTACTACTAGTTTCACCACTAAGTTTACCGAGTAATACTCAGTAGCACTTAGTTTGTACTGTAAAATAGACTTTGGTCTATTTTAGCGTCTACAGCAAAAGGGCATGCCCTTTTGCTGTAGATTTATCACAAAAATTGTCAGACAACCTTTTTAAGTTGCTGATAACTTCTAGTTAATAATTTGTTAATATAGAGAGAAAATCATTCAATAATTTGAAGTAAGAAAAAAATAGCATACCTTTGTAAGTACATAGCTGGTTGAAGGATAGAGGAGGTTAAGTGTTCATCCCCGTTCACACCTCCTCGTCTTTTTCGATAGCTTTCCAATCCAGATAAAAAAATCATATTTTTTTTACAATAGGCTTTAAAGGCAGAGAAATTTTAAAAGTGCTGCCTATTCCTTCGGTACTTTCTACCTCTATTTTTCCTTGATGCTTTTCTATGATACTATGCACAATAGAAAGCCCTAGCCCTGTGCCTTTGCCTACATCTTTGGTAGTGAAAAAAGGCTCAAAAATACGCTTTTTGACTTCGTCGGGCATTCCTTTACCTGTATCTGTGATATGAATGGCTACTCCCTCAATGTGCGTTTCATTTTGTGAGAGTAGGATATTATCGGTTTTGATAGTAATATTCCCATTTCCCTCGATGGCTTGCATAGCATTGGCAAGAATATTCATATACACTTGGTTTAGCTTGCCTGCATAGCATTCAATGGTGGGTATATTGCCATAGTCTTTAATGATTTCTATGCGATCCTTGTATTGGTTTCGAAGAATAGAAAGCGTAGCATCTAAGTTTTCGTGTACATCAGCTGTCTTGAGGTCATCTTCATCAAGCCTTGAGAAGGTACGCAGCCCTTTTACTATTTCGGCAGTGCGCTCTGCTCCTCGCTTGATGCTGTCTGCAAGTTCTTGCATTTCTTCTATTACTTCGTCATATTCTATGTCCTCTTTGAGTGCATTGACTTCCTCGAGTTGCTGGGCTACATTTTCATCAGTGATTTCGCTGTATGCCTCTAATACTTCTAGCACATCATTGATGTTGGCTTTGAGCGAATTAATACCTGCAAATACAAAATTAATAGGATTGTTGATTTCGTGGGCAATGCCTGCGGTAAGTTGCCCTAGCGAGGCCATTTTATCAGCATCTAAGAGCTGTGCTTGGGTTTCTTTGAGATTCTCCAGAGTAGCCAAGATTTCTTCTTTTTGTTGGTTAATTTGGGCAGTTTGTCGTATTACTTCACGCTCGAGTGCTTCTTCATGCTTTTTCAATCTATAAATTCGCCACTGGTAAAAGGAGTAAACTGCTCCTATAAAAAGTACCACTGCCAAAGTCCAAAACCACCAAGTAAGCCAGAAAGGGGGCAAAATTGTTACTTTCAAGGTGGTTTTTTCAGGATTCCACTCACCTTCATTGTTGGCAGCACGCACCTCGAAGGTATAAGTGCCAGGGTTGAGGTTGGTATAAGTTACAAAACGCCTTGAAGTACGTGTCCAAATATCATTTTTGAAGCCAATCAGTCTGTAAGCATATTCGTTCTTTTCGGGTCTTACAAAATTAAGTGCCACAAACTCAAATGAAAAAACCGCTTGGTCGTATTGAAGTATAATTTGTTTAGTTTCTTGAATACTTCTTTGTAGCACGCCCATTCCTACACTTTGAGAGAGATTGAAAAGTTGAAAATCGGTGAGTGCTACGGGTGGTAGTGTACGATTTTCCTCAATTTCGTGGGGCTGAAAGCTAGTGAAACCATTGATGCCTCCAAAAAGCATTTCTCCCTTTGATGTCTTGTAATACGCCCCTCCATTAAATTCATTGCTTTGCAAGCCGTCAAATACATCAAACATCTTAAAAGCAGGCTTTCTGTAGGTAAAGCCATCATCAAACGCAATGGGTTTTTGACTCAGTATTCGAGGGTCAAACAGTGCAATGCCCTTATTGGTACTAATCCAAAGCCGCTGTTGTGTATCTTCCAGAATACCATAAGCCACATCATTGAGCAGGCCATCTTGTTCAGTATATTGCGTGAAAACTTGTTTTTGTCTATCAAAAAGATTCAAAGCACCGCCATAAGTGCCAACCCATAGTCGCTGCTGACTGTCCTCGAAGATGCACAAGACGTTGTTATGGCTGAGGCTCTGCGGGTCTTGGTCGTTATGTTGGTAGCTTTGAAAAGTGCCTGTGGTATAGTCAAAACGATTCAACCCTGCTTCGCGCGTACCTATCCAAAGTATGCCTTGGCTATCTTGCAAAATAGAATAGACAGTATTGCCACTGATAGATTGAGGATTATTTTTGTTGTGTAAAAAATGCTGAAAAGTACCTGTTTTTCTGTCCAGCAAGCTAAGCCCTCCCCCTCTTGTGCCTATCCACAGATTACCCTTTTTATCTTCGTAAATCACCCTTACAAAAGGCGAAAGCAACGCTTTTTTGCTGGGGGCATCAATATTTTGTGAAAAAGGATAGCGTTTAAAATGGTTGGTGGCAGGGTCATAGCGGTTGAGACCTCCACTTTTTGTACCTACCCAAAGCGTCTTTTGGCTATCTTTAAACACTACTTGGACATCATTGTCGCTGATAGAGTTAGGGTCATTTTTATCGTGTCGAAATTGTTGAAAAGTATTGTTGCGCTGGTCAAAGAGGTTTAGTCCTCCTCCATAAGTACCCACCCAGTAGCTCTCAGGAGATTCCTCCCAAAAACAGCGTACATTATTGCTTGAGAGGCTTTTGGAATCGCTTGCATTACGAAAATAATGCTTAAAATAACGGTTTCTAACATCAAATTTATTGACTCCCCCTGTGTAAGTACCTAGCCAGATAATGCCCGATAGGTCAGCATAGACTGTAAAAAGCTCATTGGCGGTAAGTCCGTCTGGGTTTCTGATGTCTTTGGTGATATGCTTAAAGAGCTGATTGGCAGGGTTGTATTTAAAAAGTCCTTCATTGCTTGTAATCCAGATAACCCCTGTTTTGTCTTGCTGAATACCTGTGGTAAGTATTTTTTTTTCATCTTCTTGCTTGCTGATTGTAGTCAAATCCCAAGTATTTTTAGTGAGCAATGACTTTGCATCAAGCTGAAAGAGATATTGCGAAGCCGTTATCCAAAGGTTGTTTTTTTCATCTTGCAAAAAAGCAGTTCCTTTTAGAGTTTCTTGCAGCAAGTCAGGTGTTGGCGTAGTAAATTCAAAAATTTCAAACCGTTTTTTTTGAGTATTCCATTTCTCGATACCTTTTTGGTGTCCTATCCATAGGTTGCCACGTTTGTCTTGATAAATACTGTTCACCCCTATCTCACCTGCTGCAAGCGCAACACGCTCAAAACTCAAATCATTTGGGTTTTCATTGTTGAGATGTAGAGTTTGTATGCCTTTGGGCGTACCTATCCAGAGTATTTTCTGAGTATTATCTACACATAAAGCAGTAATTTCTTTATGATTAAGGCTTTTAGGATTGCCATTTTGAGGTAGAAAAGACAAAAAACTATCTTGGCTGGCATCATAGCGATTGAGCCCATTGTCTGTACCTATCCAGATAAATTGAGTATCTTTTGCCAATGATTTTATCCAATTATCGCTCAATGACTGGAAGGCACTGGGGTCTTTTTTGTATATCTTAAAGCCGTAGCCATCATATCTATTCAGCCCATCTTGTGTACCAAACCACACAAAACCGCGCTGGTCTTTCAGAATAGCATAGACCGAGCTTTGTGAAAGTCCTTGTTTCAAGCTAAGATTTTCTAGCTCAATGAAAGCATTGCGCTGCATTTGTAGCTGCCCCAGACTTGGCAAGGCAATACAAGTGAAAAGAATGACCCAAACCAAGGTAGAATATTTCGGCATAAAATACTGCAAATTTTAAGGTGATTTAGTTTTTTAAAAGAATCAGGAAAAAAGCTTTTAATTAATAAGAAGCAATAAAATCCCCAAATTCTTCTCTAAATCTTTCTGTAATCAATTTAATTTCTAAGTATGCTTTTGAATTTAGCACTATTTCATGTGCTTTCTTTACAGAAAGGTTCAACTCAAACATTAGAATTTTTACACAATCTGCCTGAGATGCCCCATTTTCTTTCAAGATTTGAAGTGAATCTTCCAAATTCATCTTATCTGTAAAGTAGTGTCTTACGAAAAGCTCCTCGTATTTTTTAATTTCCCAAATACTCATTTTACTACTATTATCCAGTTCAAAAATTTTATTCGTTTTACCTACTTCCCTTCCCCTAAAAGCCCCCCAGCTCCCGAAGGGAGGGTGTTTTGGGCTTGTGTGCTTAAAGTAAAGCTGGCTACTAGGATAGCCCATAAGAGTAGTATTTTGGCTAGTTTCAT
>CAYZQI010000083.1:0-12318 GCA_964480455.1 uncultured Cytophagaceae bacterium | reverse complement strand
GCTGGCTACTAGGATAGCCCATAAGAGTAGTATTTTGGCTAGTTTCATTTGTGTCTAGGTTTAAAAGATAAAGATAAGAAGATTATTGAGATAATAATGAAGTGTATGCAGCTCAAAAGCCACTTTTTGTGGAAAAATAAAATTTGCTGACTAGAATTTTCTCTAAAAACCGTATTTTTGTGTAGATGAATGAAAAAACCGAAAACAAGGCCTATGATAAGATTCTCAAAGAAAATGTGGGAGAGTTTTTCATGTCGCTGAGTAAAAAATACTTGGGGCTTGACATCGTCAAAAGTGAAGAACTCAAAGATAAACTGCAAACTACCCTCGAGAAAGAGGCAGATTTCCTGAGAACCATTCAAACGGCATCGGGAGAGCAATTTATCCTACACCTCGAGTTTCAGACTGCCAACGAGAAGGACATGATTTACAGAATGCAGGAGTATTTTGCTATTTTGCAGAAGAAGTCTAAGCTTCCCATCAAACAGTTTGTCATTTATCTCGGTCAAGAGCCGCTTACAATGCGTAGCAAGCTCTCAGCAGAAGAGATTTTTACTGGCTTTGAGGTCAAAAATCTTGCAAAGTTAGATTATCAAACTGTGCTAGACTCTGACATTCCTGAGGAAATTATGCTTGCTCTCTTGTGTGATTTCCAGAAAGAAGAGGCCAAAGCAGTGTTGGGCAAAATTATTGAAAGATTACAGGAACTAAGCAAAGACCAAATCACCTTACAAAAATACATTAGACAAATATTATTGCTGTCTCGTCTGAGAAACTTGACAGCACTCACCACTCAAAAATTAAAAGATATGGCATTAGTGTATGATATTGAAAAAGACGCTCTCTACAAAGAGGGCGAAGAAGTAGGCTTGAAAAAAGGCGAAGAAGTAGGCTTGAAAAAAGGCGAAATTAAAGGCGCACTTCGCAAAACCATACAAGGTGTTAAAAAAGCCTTGGAAAAAAAAAGGTTTACCTTAGAAGAAATCGCAGATGTGTTTGACGTAACAGAGGATTTTGTGCTTAAAGTACAAAATGGAGAGATAAAGTAAAGTAATTGATGTAAAAATCGCACATCAGACAAATATTATTGCTGTCTCGCGTTTAAGAAACTTGACAGCACTCACCACGTCCTGAATAGTACGCTCATAACTTTGATTCACTTGATTAGACAAAGTGCCATAATTTAGACATTTACAAGATGAACTTGCTAACTCACAAGAAACATCTATCTTGGCTTTCTCTGTCTTTAATTCTGTTACCTTTAAGGAAGGTAGGTTAAGAAGTTGGGTGTATATCTCTCTATTTTATTCATCTCCAAAAATGAATACTTTGAAACTTATCACAAAATTTGTCAGAGAACCGTTAAAAATTAGGTAAGCTAATAAATTTGTAAATGAATAATAATCAGTTACTTAATCACTAATTTCTAACTTACTTAACTTAGTCTTACTTAGTATTTTGCAAGTGATTTGAGGTTCATTTTTTTTGCTACATATTTGATGTACTCTGTATCAGGTTGCTCATCTGCCAAAATATTCAGCAACATTCTATCAGAAATTGCGAGCATAATTTCTGCCCGTTTTTCTCTTTTATGGTAGATTTCCCAGCCTACCATTTCATCTATTTCAAAACTTCCTGCACTTTGCTTTCGGTTGTTGAGGCGTACCCCGCTGCGCCACATTGCAATAGATTCGGCGTGTTGTGTATTGGGTGAGTTGTAGTCGGTCAGTCTGATTCGGAGGTGTTTAATGCCATCAGAGTAATTGAGTTCTGCATTGGCAAAAGAGGCCCCACTTGCACCATAGGGATTGCCGATGATGTCACCATCGGGCAAGTAATTATCTATTTTTTTTGGTAAAAAGCTTTCAAGTGTTTCACTCTTTACAGCAATAGTATCACCTTTTTGATTTCTTTCTTCACGTTTTTCTTCTACTTTCTGTTTTTCCTCTTCCATGCGTTCTGCAATGCTTCGAGAGTTATCTTCTTCTGGGCTAATCATTTCTTCTTCGGTGAATTCTAAGGTGTCATATTGGTTATCTTCTTCTTGCTGAGGTAAATCACAGCTCCAACAGATAAACAATAAAAAACTAAGGAGAATACTATTTTTCATGATTGATAGATTTTTGATGTTTTTATATTTAAGATTTACTTATCAAGCAAACAATAACTACTTCTTGATTTTGTTATGCTATTAGGCATGAATTTTTATTAGGCTGCCTTGCGTGGACTGTGCAGATTTTATGATTTCAAGACGATTTGAGGAGATTCTTTCTCTTAGCTCGCTTACGTGTGAGATAATACCCACCAATCGGTGTTGTCCATCAAGGTTCATCAAGGTTTGTATAGCAAGGTCCAGCGTTTCGCTGTCTAGTGTGCCGAAGCCCTCATCAATAAACATCGCATCAAGGCGTATGCCGCCCGCATTGGCAGTAGCTACATCAGCCAAGCCTAGGGCGAGTGCCAGTGAGGTAAAGAACGTTTCACCTCCCGAAAGGTGCTTTACAGAGCGTTCTGCGCCATCATAGCTATCAAACACTTTGAGGTCAAGTCCTGTGCGTTTCTTGCCATTTGTGATTTCTTCGCTTCTAAAAAGCTGATAGCGTTGCTGAGAGAGAAAAGCCAGGCGTTTGTTGGCATAAGCTACTACTTCATCTAAAAACACAGAAAGCACATAGGTCTGAAACTTTTGGTTCAATGGGTTATTTCCATTGGCAAGTTCATAGAGTTTTAAGGTATGTTGTGCATTATCTTCCAGGGTGTCTAGTGCTGTTTTGGCTTTGATGAGTCTATCGAGGCATTTTTTAAAGCCGTCTAGTTCTGTTCTCAGTGCAGTAATTTTATTTTTATGAGTTTCTAAGGCTTGCTTTTGGGTTTTCTTTGCGTGTTCAAGCGGAGCTAGTTCAGAGGGTAATTCGGTTTTTAGTTTTTTGATAGCCTCGTTTAGTCTGTCTTTCAGTGTAGCGTATTTCTGCTTCCAAGTATCAATTTCTTTTCTTAGTTGAGTGATTTCCTCTTCGGTACGCAATTGCTGCTGTAGTGCGTCTTTGTTGGCAAATCCACATTTTTTGAGTTCTCTTTCTAGTTTATGTTGTGCATCTTCTAGCCTCCATTGTAGGTTATCTTTGGTATTGGGTCGTATTTCTTTTTCAAGATTACGCTTTTCAGCTTCTTGTCCTATGATGGTTTTTTCTGTTTTGTCTTTTTCTTCTTTAAGTTGTTTGTATTTGGTTTGGTGTGTTTCAACTTCTTTTTTGAGTTTTTTGAGTTCTTTTTCTAACTCTTTCTCACTGCTAAATTTTTCGGGAAGTTGCTCGTTTAGTACTTTCCATTGTGCGTTTTGTTCGCTTAGTTTTTGGTTTTGCTGTTCGGTAGCTTTTTGTTTTTGTACTAAATTTTGTTTGAGTTTTTCTTTTTCAATTTTCTGACTTTCAATTTCTTTTTTTATTTTTTCTAGATTTTTCCCTGCTTTTTCTGCTGCTTTGAGATTCTCAGTAGCTTGGTACATTTGTTTTTCAAATTCTTCATCAGAGAGGTCTTTTACTTCTCCTAGTTGGTTAGCGGTTGCCTCGCCATCTGCTTTTATTTTATTGATTTGGCTTTCAAGTTGCATACAAATTTCTTTTTTTGCTTCATAAGTTTCTTCGGCTTGTTGTCTTGCTTTTTTGGCTTTTTCAAGGTCTCGGTCACTGATGGTTTCGCCCTCAACTTTGGCAAGTTGAGGATGCTCAAGTGAGCCACAGACGGGGCATGGTAAGGAATTATCTTCAAAAAGTGGGAGTGCCAAGATGGCTGCCTGATTTTTTCGCCATTGTGCGTCTAGGGCATCATAATTTTGAGAGGTTTCTAGTCTAATTTTGCCTAGTTTTTCTCTTTCTATGGAGGCTTTATCTAGTTTGCTTTTGGTTGATTTAA
The DNA here is from genome assembly GCA_964480455.1 of uncultured Cytophagaceae bacterium. Taxonomy (GTDB): domain Bacteria; phylum Bacteroidota; class Bacteroidia; order Cytophagales; family Microscillaceae; genus JAABSX01. Next base: position 8,406 of record CAYZQI010000083.1, on the reverse strand, counting down.
AATCATTAAGCAAGGTTTGGCGTTTCTGACGGAGTGTTTTCCATCTTTTAAATTCTTCATGGCGGCTTTGAAAAGCCTCTCTTTTATTGGCAAGTTCGGCAGTTTTTTCTAGCTCACTTTGAAGTTCTTTTTCTAGTTTTTCATCAATTTTTTGGATTGAGTTTTCAATCTCAGTATGCTCTTGTTTGTATTTTTCATAAAGTTGTTGTGTTTTTTCTTTTTCTGTAAAAAGTGTATCTCTTTGTTGGTATTTAGGTTTTAGTCTTTCATATTCATTGATTTTTTGTTCTTGTGCTTTGATTTCGTCTTCTTGCTCTAGTAGTGTTTCCAGTTTTTGAGTGATATTGTTAAGTTTTCCATTTTGTGCCATTAATCGGCTTTCTATGGTTTGAATTTCTCCTTTCTTTTTATTGATGTCTTTTTCTAGGCTTTCTATTTCATTCAAATCTGCTTTGAGTGGATTGGCTTTTTCAGCTAGTGTAAGCTGTGTTTGTTTTTCTTGAGTACTATTTTCTGTTTTGAGGTGCTGGTTGAGTGCTTCTTGTGCTTGTTGTTTTTCTTGATAAAGTTTTTGTTCTTCTAGTGCTTTTTGGTAAAGTGCTTCGGCTGCTTCGGCAGTTTTTTGGATATGCTCGGTTTGTTGATCTAGTGCGGTGAGTGTTTGGGTATCTGTTTCGAGCAGTGTTTTTATTTCGTTGATTTCCTTTCCTTGAAAATCTTTCAAGTATGCCTCAAAGGTTGTTTGTTTTTCTTTGATTTCATCTTTGAATTTTTTAGCTTTCTCACCCAATCGGTTTGTAATGTCTTCATAAATTTTTGCATTGAAAAGCTGAATCAGTATTTGTTCTTTGTCTTTGGTGTCGGCGTGCAGTAGTTCTTGAAAACGCCCTTGTGGCAAAATGACAATTTGCTTGAATTGCTGTGCTGTAAAGCCCAGTATTTCAGTAATTTTGTCTTTGATTTCAGTGATTTTTTTGGTTGAATCGCCTTGTGCTACGTACTGTTTCTGCGAATCATCAAATTTTACTTCCCAAAGATTTTGCTTGGTTTTAAGGTCATCTTTTGAGACATCTTCTTTTGTATTATCTTCTGATGGGGTACTTTCACCATCAGATTTTTTTTGCTGTGTTCTCGATACATAAATTTCCCGCTCTACCCTAAAAGTCTGACTACCCTTTTCAAAGATAAAATTTACCCTTGTGTTTTTGGTTTTATCTACCAATGCCGAGCGCATACTTTTGCCATCACGTAGCCCTGTGGTTTCTCCGTAGAGGGCATAGGTCATGGCATCAAAGAGGGTTGTTTTTCCTGCTCCTGTGGGGCCGTGTATCAAAAAAAGCTTACTTTGGTCAAATTTATTGAAATCAATACTTTGTTTAGTAGCAAAAGGACCAAAGGCTTCTATCTCTAGCAGAATAGGTTTCATAAAGCTGCTGTTATGTTTTTAAATAATGGTTGCTAAAGTAAAAATAAAAGCCTAAAAATGCACCAAAGATGAAAAGATTTTTGTTGTTACAGCTTAAGGTCTGTGCTACAATTTTGCATATTTTCTTTTTCTGAGAAAGAAAAATACAAACCCAAAAAAAACAATCAATAAAATGGGTACAGTCATATTGAGTGCTTGCCAAAAGGTTTTTTCTTCATTCAGTTTGATTTTATCAAGAGGGCGTAGGGTGATTTCCTTGTTTTTAGTAGAGATAATGCCTCTTTCATCAATCATATAATCAATGGCATTGATAAGGAAGTCGGCATTGGAGTAGGTAGTCTGCCTGAATACATCAAAGCCTAGTGGCACGGGATTTCCCTCACGGTTGATGTCGTTGCGGAGTATATCTCCATCAGCACATACCAAAATCTTGGTATCGGGGCTTTTGCCTACAAAACCCTTGCGCTGACTAAAACTTTTGGCGTTGTAAATGGAGCTAAACGAACCTTCTAAGAGGTAAGCCACAGGAAAAGGACCTTGATTGAAAGTTTGTGGGTCGGGTTGTGTGCGTTCTTCATCATACTTTACTTCTACGGGTGTGCTGACAGTTTTAGAATATTGTGAAGAAAATAGTAGCGGAGTTTTGCGTATGCCTTCAGCTTTTACAGTATCTATGGTGCTGATAAACTTACTTTGTATAGGGCCTAAGTTTTTGACAATGGGGTGTTTGCCAAAGGTATTGAGCAGTGGGTAGTATCGCCAAGGTAGCGGCTGTATGTTGGGGCGGTTGTCAGCAAGATTGCCTATCACGATGGGGATAGCCCCTGCATTGAGGTCTTTGACCAAATTAGGGTTAAGTCTTACGCCATATTTAAAAAACATATCCAAGAGGTTATGCTCCACGGGGAAGGTAAAAGAGCCTTTGTCTCGCAGCACACTATCCATATATACACCTACCACATCAGCAAAAAACAAGACCTTGCCGCCGTGCATGATGTACTGGTCTATTTTATATTTTTCTTCTTCATCAAAAGCAGAATCAGGTTTGGCAATGATGAGCGCATCAACGCCTTTTCTAATGCTAGGTTCAAGCGGCAGGGGGATTTTTACCACTTCATAAAACTCTTGCAAGCGTGTGATGATGGTTGCCATTTCTATATTTTCTAGCTCGCCGTGCCCTTCTACAAGCCCTACTCTTTTTTGGGTGCTGCCCGTAACCTTGCGAATGCCTGCAATGAGGTTAAACTCTACATTTTCCACAGATTGATTCAAGATTTGTTCAGGCGAGGGAGCATTTTGCATACGTTGGTCTATGGTAGTAAAAAGCATGACGGGCAGTTCGTAGCCCTCGTCGGTCTTGCTATCAAAATAAGAAATCAATGCACCAGGGAAGATGAGTTTTTCTACTCTTTTGCCATCTTCTTTTGCAAAAATATTGGTAGGTTGTATGCCTTTTTTGATAAGTTCTTGAAAAAACTCATTTTGTTCTTTGTCGTCTTTACCAGCCATAGGGTCTATGAATCGGTAAGTAAGTTTGCGTCCTGCAACTACTTTGAACTCATCTAAGGTTTCGCGAATGGCTTTTTGAAGCCGCTGAAAGCCAGGCGGAAAACTGCCCTCCAAATACACCTTGATAATGATTTCATTGTCGAGGTCTTGAAGTATTTTTTTAGTAGCTGGGTTGAGGCTGTAGCGTTGTTCTTCGGTAAGGTCAAGCCTAAAAAAATATTGATTTGCCAGCAGATTTATTACTAGCAAAGTCACTAAACCAATAAAAAGATGGGTAAGATGCTTGCGCTTCATAGAGTTTTTTTACAAAAGTTGATGAAATGTTGTGAAACAAAACCAAGCGCAAATCTAAGGAAATAATTGACATATTAGAAGTTAAGAAAAAATCTAACATTACTAGACAGAGAGAAGGTACGGTGATTTAGTACGCTCGCCAAGAAGTAAACTAGATACTCAGCACATTCACCATACGGATAAGGTCTTCATGAATAGGCTTTCCTTTTTTGATGGTATCCTCAAAAGGGGTGTAAACTAGCTCGTCATTTACGATTCCTGCCATCACACTTTTCATCCCATTTAGTAGTCCTTCTACGGCGGCTAACCCCGTGCGGCTTGCTAATATTCGGTCTCGTGCAGTAGGCGAACCGCCACGCTGTATATGCCCAAGGGTAGTTACTTTGATGTCGAGGTCTTGTGTCCTATCTTTTACTTTGGCAGCAATCTCACTGGCATTGCCTTCTTCATCGCCCTCAGCCACAATCACAATGGCAGAGGTTTTGTGCTTCAAACGTCCTTCTTTGAGGGTTTCTATTACATCTTCAATGGTAGTGCGGGTTTCAGGCACCATCACGAGTTCAGCCCCGCCCCCTATGGCAGATTGTATGGCTATGTAGCCTGAGTCGCGTCCCATCACTTCTATAAAAAATATTCGGTTATGAGAGTCTGCGGTATCTCTGATTTTATCGATGGCATCTAAGGCAGTATTGACGGCAGTATCGTAGCCTATGGTATTGTCTGTACCGTAGAGGTCGTTATCTATGGTACCTGGGCAACCTACGGTAGGGATTCCAAATTCTTCATGAAATATCTTAGCACCTGTAAAAGTGCCATTTCCACCAATAGCAATTAGCCCATCTATGTCAAAGTTACGAAGTTGTTGGTAGGCTTTTTTTCTACCTTCTTCGGTTATAAATTCTTTACTTCTTGCTGATTTTAGAATAGTGCCGCCCTTTTGAATGATATTACTCACCGAGTGAGAGTTCATGGGGTAGATATTCCCTTTTATCATACCGTCATAGCCACGTTTGATTCCATAAATCTCTACATCATGATAAATGGCACATCTTACTACTGCTCTAATACAAGCATTCATACCTGGTGCATCTCCACCTGAGGTAAATACGGCGATTCTTTTCATTGTCATCTGAGTTTAGATTAGTTAGTGCAAATTTCTGAAATCTATCTCAAGAAAAAAATTAATTTACAAAGTCTTTTTCAAAACTTGTGCTAGGTGTTTTTTAGCAAAACTTCTTGTTTATTGCTTTTTTTCTATCAAAAATTCTCCTATTATGGGCAAGTGGTCAGAAATTTTGAGTGTACCTTCTTGCTGTACATAAGCCCTGAAGAGGGTGATGCTGGGCGAATGGAAAATATAATCTATGGTTCTGTCGGGTGCTTTGACTCGCGGGTCGTTAGGAAAGTGCGTAAAAAACGCTTTGCTTTGGGTGGTATCTACTTGCTCAGGAGAGGGAAAAGAGGGGTATTTTGCAAGTAACGGTTCAAGTTCGCTTTTTTCATTATAAAGCCCCTGATGAGTGGGGTTTAGCTGTTGGTAGGCTTTGGTGGTGGGTAGTAAGTTTAAATCACCTGCAAAAATCCAAGGTTTTGCTTTGCTGTCTGCTCCTTCTAAAAGTTGTTGTGCTTTACTGACTTGCTTTTCCATAGTATTGGAGCCTTGAGCAAATGCCGAAAAATGGGTGTTGAAAATCAATAGTTCCCCTCCTCCTTCAAGTGGTATGGACACCTCTTGTATAGCTCTCTTGATGTAAAATTGCCGCTTTACCCATTCATAGACCACTCGGTTGAAGGGTAAATTGGGGTAAGTAATGAGTGGCAAGGCGTGGCGAGTAGCCGTTTTAAGCTGATACTTACTAATGATGCTCAGTTTCATTCCTGCACTGCCCCAAACATTTGGGTCAGGCACAAAACTAGATTTCCAATAAAAAGTAGAGGTATGGCATTTGTACTCATCAGGTAATAATAACAAAAGTTCCTCGAGTTGGTCTTGGTAGTCTGTACGGGCTGCCCCGTCATCTACTTCTTGCAGCAAGATGAGGTCGGGGTCTTCTTGTATAATCACCTTGGCAACTTCTTTGAGGGTATTGCCAATGGCTTGTGGTGTTGGGCGTGTAGCTACATTTTTGGCTACTTCTGCGCCATCATCATAAAAAAACACAAAATCTTTGCCTGCAAGGTACTGGATATTCCAGCTCAAGACTTTGAAGTGCTGCCCTACTTTCAAAATAGGGGCGTTGCCTTTGGTGTGTATTTTTTCCGCCTGTACATCTGCGGGATACCAATTGGTAAAATAAATAAAACCTCCTAATAAACCTGCTAAAAGTATGAGTATGCCCAAAAACCATTTAAAAAACTTCAACATCTGCTTAGAACTAAAATTTGTATTATGAGCAAAGATAAATGAATGATAGTGATTTAACAATTGTGAGAATATGTTTGAAGATAAGTGATGATTTTGCTATGGGTTTTCATAATGCCGCAGGCGTACAATCTTCGGTTGTATGACAATTTATGTAAAATATGCAGCGGCAGACTTTCAGGCTGTCGGCAACTATGTTCTGAGGCGGCTTGTCTTCTTTTGAAACTGCATCACAAAAATTTTTGGAGAACCAAAAAACTGAATAAAGTAAGCAGTTACTCTTTGTAAAAAACTTGCGACTAATGAATTACAAATAATAATTTAGTAACTCATTACCAATCTCTTGCTGAGGTGGTTTAGACCGCTTACTTCTTCTTTGACAAATTATATAGCCATTTATTCAAAAAAATGTGGTTTATTTGTAAGATTTAAAATTTTTACAGTAAAAACATATTCTATTTTATGCATATTCATCATCAATTTCAAAACCTTGCTTACTTAGTATTCGCTTTTTGGGCTTGTCTGCTTTTTGCTTGCAATTCTAACCCTGAAAACAGACAAAGGGCAAATATCTCAGAAGCAGATAGCATCACTACTAGAAAGGCAGATAGCTTTCACCCTGAATGGAGTAAAAATCTTAGCATTTATGAGGTAAATATTCGGCAGTACACACCTGAGGGTACTTTCAAGGCTTTTCAGAAATACCTACCCAATATCAAAGCACTCGGTACTGAGATTATTTGGCTGATGCCCATTCACCCCATTGGAGAAAAAAATAGAAAAGGTGAGTTAGGAAGCTACTACGCCGTCAAGGACTATACTGCCGTCAATCCAGAGTTTGGAACTATGGAAGATTTCAAAGAACTTATCAAAGCTGCTCATGCTATTGGTATGTATGTCATCATTGATTGGGTACCTAACCACACTGCTTGGGACCACGACTGGGCTACCGAACACCCCGAGTGGTATGTCAAAGATGATAAAGGCGAATTTACCCCACCCCTTGGCACTGATTGGACTGATGTGATTCAACTTGATTACCAAAACCGAGCATTGCGTAGCGCAATGACCAAAGCGTTAGCGTTTTGGGTAAGAGAAGCCGACATAGACGGCTACAGGTGTGATGTAGCAGGAAAAGTGCCTACCGAATATTGGAATACAGTACGCCCCGCATTAGATAAAATCAAGCCTGTCTTTATGCTGGCAGAATGGGAAGCTACTGACCTCCACGAGGAAGCCTTTGATATGACCTACGCCTGGTCTCTGTATGACCTCATGCACCGTGTAGCAGAAGGTAAAAGCAATGCAGACTCACTCAGAAACTATTTTGAAAAAGACCTTGAAGCCTATCCTGATGATGCCTACAGAATGTTGTTTGTGGATAACCACGATAAAAACTCTTGGGAAGGTACTATGTTTAAGTTTGGAAAAGGGCTAGAAACTTTTATAACGCTTACCTGTGTGGCAAAGGGTATGCCTCTCATCTATACAGGACAAGAAATAGGGCTTGACCGCTCTTTAAAGTTTTTTGAAAAAGACCTTATCACTTGGCAAGAAGAACTGCACCCTGTGGGCAAGCTTTACCAAAAACTGCTCACATTCAAGAAAGAAAATGAAGTGCTTTGGAATGGAAACTTCGGCGGAACAATGTCTTTTGTAGAAAATAGCCAAACTAAGCAAGTATTAAGCTTTGTAAGAGAAAAAGACGATAAAAAAGTATTGGCAATTTTTAACTTCTCAGATAAAGACCAAAAGATAAGCCTTACTACTGAAGATGCTTTTGGCGAATACAAAGACCTTTTTGCCGAAGATGCCGCAGTACGCATTGATGCAAAAACCAGCCAAGAGCTCAAGCCATGGGCATACAAGGTACTCTACCAGTAATGTTTTTTTCAAACCTCTGACAAAGCAAAAAACTTTGCCAGAGGTAAAGCCTTTCTTTCATCTGAAGATTTTGGGTAAGAGGTAAAACTATCCTTTTTTTTGAATTGGCTGCGCTAAGTATTTTACTTTATTTGACCAATATAACAAGGTGATTGCGTTCTAATTACTAATCAACTAAATAACTAGTGTTTCGTTTCGGTTATTTTGTCGGAAATTATTATTTACTTTGCTTAAAATATTTGTTTACCCACTACCTATCTACTACCGATGTCTAAATACAAATTACATCTACAAGAAACGGAACGAGAAGATTTATTATCAATGACTCGTAAATATAAAACATCTGCTCAGAAGTATATTCAAGCCTGTGTGTTACTTTCTTCTGATGACTCAGTACCTTCTGAGAAGTTATCGGCTCGAGAGTTATCAACCCGTTATGGGGTAAGTGCAAAGACCATAGAGCGTATTCGTAAAGACTTCTGTTTAAATGGGATGCAAATTTTTAAGCCTAAGCCCCGAGCGGTGAGAAGTGATAAGATTTATGATGCTCGTGTGGAGGCACATTTGATAGCTCTGAGTTGTCAGGAGCCCTCCAATGAAACAGATAAATGGACTCTTCAGTCACTTTGTGATGAGTTAGTACGTATGGAGGTATTACCGTTTGCCTCCAAGACGAGTGTATGTCAGCTTTTAAAAAAAACGAAATAAAGCCCTTTTTACGAGAAATGTATTTAATTCCTAAGGAATCGTCTGCTGATTTTGTATGTAGAATGGAGCAGGTACTCGATGTTTATGAGCGTCCCTATGAGGCAGACTATCCAGTAGTCTGTATGGATGAGTCCCCTAAACAAATTATTGATTACCAAATCATTCAAGGAGACTCTGGTAAGCAATATCAAGATACTCAATATACACGCAAAGGGGTAGCAGA
>CAYZQI010000082.1:0-21247 GCA_964480455.1 uncultured Cytophagaceae bacterium | reverse complement strand
TGAAAAACAAAACTATAACTTTTTTGTGCAATTTATTTAAGTTTCTTTACTAATACATTAAGAATAAAGTAATCTTGGTTATCTGACAATTTTTGTGAAAATCTGTAGCAGCGGACTGTAAGTCCGCTGGCATTTATTTGTTGAATCCAAGTTTTATTTAGGGTAATTGGTCAGGTATTACTTCTTCTTCTACCTCTTTGTTTTTCTTTCCCTTTTGTTTTTTGGGAAGTTCGCGTTTTGGTGAGCCAGGCATAACAGAGCTACCTCTTTGCCACATAGAGGTTTCTCCTTTATCATATTTTAGCTTACGTTTCCTTTCTTTGGCATAGTTGGGTAGTTCTGATTTTTTGACGATTGCACCTTTTTTAAGGTTGCTACGGTTGTATTTGGCAGGGCGGTAGGGGCGTGTAGGTTTTCCTGTATATCTCGAGGTAATATCGCCTTTGGGTTTGCGAACTACCCTTACAAGCACAGGGCCTTTGTATTTGGCTAGTTGCTTGCTGAATTTTTGGCGATTTTTGGCAATATTAAGATAAGATGACATTTTGATATTTCCTCTGTAGTTTGCCATATCTGCATCTTTATTTGCCATACGGTTTTTGTGTTGCGCTACTTTATTGAGAGAGATTTTTCCTGAGTAGTCGGCTAATTTTTGTGCTTTCTGTCCTCTAAGTTTTGGTAGGTTGAGTATTCTTTCTGTGCCTACATAACTTGAGCGCATGCTTGCATCTTCCTTGATTTCTCGTTTGGTTTTTAATCTTCTTCGCAAGTTGTTTTGCTTTGTAGTGCCTTGGTCGGTTTTGGGTCGTTCGTATTGAGTGCCTCGATAAGTACTGGTAGGATCTTTTTCTTTTTTTTCCTGTGCAAGAAGTGGCAAAGTTGATGGCAAAATACACCATACACAGATTAAAAAGCTGAAGCAAAACAGTGTTTTTTTAGGATTAGAATTTACATAATGTAAGCAGGAACGCATAAAAGAAAAACTTTAAATTCAGAAAATAAGATGAAACATAACCAGAAAAAGAGCTGTGTCCTTGATGAGATTCTATTTCACGCCCTTCATCGTGCGAGGATCTACCTCAAAACCTTTGTGTTTATTGGTGTTATTTTTACCTTTTTTTACTCGTTTTTTATTTTTGACTAGCCCCGTTCTCTTATCTCGTTTTACTACAATGTAGCTATCTTGAGAATCAAGTAATTTTTGGCTTTGCTTACGGATTTCGTCAGGAGTTTGTGCACCTTTATCTTGCACACTAATTGTACCTCCGGAAAACTCCATGTAAGCAGGACACTGCGCTTTTTTGCTACAAGAAGACGAGAATATCCAAATGATTGAAAGTAAGAAGGGTAAACAAGAAATTGTTTTTTTGTAGATGAACATAGTAAAATATGATTTATGATTTTTTTGAACCAACCTCAGCAATAATGATACAAATTGATGACGAAATAAATTCAACTGAAAGGTCTAGGCTACATTTCAAGAATAATTTTTGTAACTATACAATCAGTTTAAGAACGCACTTTGAACGGTGAAGTTATAATTTTTTACCATTTTAAGCATAAGCTTACTAAATCTAAAGTCTAGTAGGGAGCCATTTACAATTGTTTAACGTAAAACTATGGTTACTTTGAGTTGTTTTATGTTTATAAACAACTACAAAGCAAAGCAAAAGATAATTATATTTGCAATTCTGAGCTTGCCGAACCATTAATATAGTAAATTACGGTTCTTTGACAGTTTTTTTGGAAGCAGTATCGTAAAACAGACTTTAGTCTGTTTGAGTGGCTAGGACGACAGGCTAAAGCCCGCCGTTATAGGCTTATCACAAAAATTGTCTGACAATCAAAATTACTGGCATTTTTTAAAACAAAAATATGAGCGAACACCCACAAGAATCTAGCCCTCTCCGCGAAGACACCCCTGCTGCAAAGGCGTGGTGGCTGAGTGGGTGGCAGTTCTTGTTTAGGGTAGCCAAGTACCTTTCACTTTTTTTACTAGTGCTTGTCTCTTGCTTATTTATTCTATTGCAGTTTACTTTTTTTCAGACTTGGTTGGCAGGTTATGGCACTCAATACCTTAGCGAAAAGACAGGGTTCAGGGTGCAAATAGAATCTGTGTATCTCAATATTTTTGAAAGCCAACTCACCTTAGAAAAACTACATGTACACGACCTTCAAAACCGCACCATGATTTTTGCAGAGTGTGTCTTTGCTGATTTTGAGTACACTAAAATTTTGGAAAATGGTGATGTGAATTTTCAAGAAGTAACATTACACGAAACCAGCGCAAGTCTTACCGTAGATAAGGAAAGTGAATTACTCAATATCAATCAATGGATTACGAGTTTGAATGAGTTATTTGCCAAAAAAGATAAAAAAACAACAAGTGCTTACACATTGGTAGCGTTTAAGAAAGTGAAAATCAACAACAGTTTCTTTGGCTATACCGATGAGCGCAAACCAATAGCCACAGGCGAGCGCATTGATTTTGCCCATTTTGGTATAGATGCACTTGCAGGAGACATCAATAACCTCCGCATTGTAGCAGATACCGTAGAAGCCAATATCAATTCCCTGAGAGGTTTAGAATACAAAACGCAACTGCCCATACACCACCTAGGTACTTTTTTTAGACTGACTGACCAGAGCATAGATTTTCGAAACTTACTCTGCAAGGTAGGCGAATCTACCCTTAAAGATGCACTCTATATGCATTTCAAACAGAAGTCAGACCTTAGTGAATTCGTAGAAAAAGTAACCCTTGTGGCATACCTAGATAGTACGGTTATTCATACCAAAGACTTGGCATTGTTTGCTCCACAAGTAGAAGTTTTCAAAGACACTTGGACAGCCTCGGGCCTTTTCAGAGGACGTATTAATGATTTTTCGGTTACTGACCTAGACCTTGCTTGGGGTAGGGGTAGCCGCATTAAAGGCGCAGCAAATCTTGATGGTTTGCCTAACATTGGTCAAACTTTTATGCGTTTTGATGTCAAAGAAGGTACACTTGTGCCATCTGAGCTTGAGATGTACCTTAACCAACCCACGGTTTCAGAGGTAATGAACCGTTTTGGGCAGACAAGATTTAGGGCAGAATTTGTGGGTTTTATCAATGATTTTGTTGCCAATGGAGAGTTCCTAACTGCTCTGGGTAATTTTAACGCCAACATCAATCTCAAAATACGCCCCAACACACAAAACTCCTATTACAAAGGAGAGCTTACTACACAAGCCCTTGACCTTGGGCGTATGCTGGCAGTACCAAATTTTGGGGCAGTTACGATGCAAGGAAAAGTAGAAGGTACGGGCTTTAACCCTGAGTATGCACAACTCACCATGGATGCACAACTCAAATCTTTTGATTTTAAAGGTTATAGCTACCAAAATATCACCGTAGATGGCAAACTAAGCCGAAAGCATTTTGAAGGGAAACTTGATGCAAAAGACGAAAACTTTGACCTAAGCCTCAACGGTGAGCTAGATTACAATGCCCAATCTGAAGACCCCAATACCCCCCCAGGACGATTTGACCTCAATGCCGAAGTAAGAAAGCTAAATCTACAAGCACTCAATCTGGTAAATCAGCACTTGCTCCTATCGGGAAATCTCAGCATGGATACCTACGGATTGAGCTTAGATAGTCTCACAGGAGATGCACGCTTGGAAGATTTGTATTTAGAATACAAAGAAGATTCACTTTATATGAAAAGTCTGGATTTGCTCACTTTCAAAACTTCTGAAGGAAATAGATTTTTTACGCTCAATTCAGATTTTTTTGGTTTTAATGCAGAAGGAAAGTTTATTTTTTCGCAAGTATTTGAGAACCTCAATGTATTGGTGCAAGAGTACATTCTTATTTTTAAAAATGACCAAGAGGCAATCGCACAATATTATGAAAACAAAAAAAGAGAAGGAGCTACAGATTATAATTTTGATTTTTCATTGGATTTAAAAAATATCAACCCTATTATACAACTTTTTGGAGATGCAGAAAATCTACATCTATCACCCTATACACGCTTCACTGGCTCGTTTAGCCAAAACGAAATCACAAGATTTGAGCTTTATACTGATAGCCCAATAGATACTTTTAGCTACAATGGAGCTAATTTTCTTGACTCCAAACTCAACCTCACAACTATCAAAAGTGTCTATGCCCCCTCGCTGTTGGCACAGCTAGATATAGCCTCTAAAAAGCAAAACCTTGCAGGAGTAAACACTCAAAACCTGTTGGCAAGTGCTACTTGGGGGGGAAGCCTCATTCAGTTTTTGGTAAAAGCAGAACAAACCAATAGCACGAACAATGCTGATTTTGCAGGTAATATTGAATTTCAAGATAATCAAACCCTGATAGCCTTTGAGAAAGCTAATCTTAAATTTTTAGAAGAAAACTGGTCGGTATCAGCAGACAATCAAGTCAAAATACAACCCAATGTAATCACTTTCAAAGACATAGTGCTTTCTAATAACCTTTCTACCAACTCCAGCCTGCGCATAGGAGGTATCCTTTCAGATACACTCAGCGATGAAACACTAAAAATAAAAATTCAAGACGTAGAGTTGTATCCTTTTGCAGATGTTTTTGGGCGAGATATTAAGGGCGTACTAAATGCAGAGATAAATTTGTTAGACGTTTACCGCAACTTTCAGATGCAGAGCAATACCAATCTGGAAAATCTTTTGATTGATAAAATTCTTATCGGTGATTTAGATGGAAAGCTAGATTGGAAAGGTGAAGATAAAAAACTCGAGGTTGATGCCAAAATCACACGTCGAGGAAAGTATATCTTTGATTTGCTAGGTACTTACAACCCCAAAGACCCTGCCAATGCACTTGACTTCAAAGCAGATTTTGACCGTACTAACTTAAAGATACTTGAACCTTTTGTGAGTTTTCTTTTCTCCGACCTTAGGGGTACGGCCACTGGTGTTTTAGATATCAAAGGCACACTTGACGAACCTATCATTAACGGTAAACTCAAAATACCTAATGGAAAGATGCGAGTAAACTACCCCAATACTGTCTATGACCTTGCAGGTGATGTTATTTTTACACCCAATCAGATTGTGGCACCTAGCTTTAACGTCTATGATGAACAAGGCAACCGCGCTCGCCTAGGAGTAGAAGTATTCTTAGATAATTTTAAGCAGCCTAGCCTTGATATTGAAGTACGCTTTTTCAATTTTCAACTGCTCAACACTACCGCCGAAGACAATAGCCTCTTTTATGGCACTGCCTATGGTACGGGTTCTATGCGCATCGGTGGGGTGCTAGATAGGCTCAGTATGAGTGTGAATGCCCGAAGTGAGCGAGGTACTAAGATTTCGCTTCCGCTAGATGGCTATGAAGAAGTAGCACAAAAAGAATTTATACAATTTGTGCAGCCAGGACAAAGTCTCCTGGATAGTATTCCTATTCAAAAGGTAGATTTGGGTGGCCTTACCTTAGATTTTAATCTAGAAATAGACCAAAATGCTGAATTTGAAATCATATTTGATAAAAAAGCAGGAGACATCATCAGAGGGAGTGGCAAAGGGCTGATAGATATGAACATAGGTACTGAGGGCGACATTGCACTCTTTGGCTATTATGTCATTGAGAAAGGGCAGTACAACTTTACTTTTGCCAACCTTGTCAATAAAGCCTTTGAGATTAGACCTGGTAGCAGAGTAACTTTCAATGGTGATATGTTTGATACACAACTTGATGTCTATGCCATTTACAAACGAAATATACCGCTCAATGCACTTGTCGACCTAGAAAATGTGCCTGACCCCGAAAACGGAGAGTACCGCCGCCCCTACGAGGTAGCAGCTATCCTCGACCTCAAAGGGAAATTGCTCACACCCGAGATTCGCCTTGACCTTGACTTGAGCGAAGCAAAACGTACACCCAATATCAATTTGCAAACTGCTGTCTATCAATTAGATACACAAATTCAAAATGATGAGCAAGAACGAAGCCGGCAGGTATTTAGTTTACTGATTCTCAACCGCCTATCTCCCCCCAATTCGTTTAGAGGAGGTGGAGTGGCAGGCACAGCAGGCAGCAGTCTCAGCGAAATGCTCTCCAATCAGTTTAGTAACTGGATATCCCAAGTAGATGAAAACCTAGAACTGCGCTTCGACGTGGACGCAAGCAATCTCAATAATTTTCAACTTAGGGTCTCTTATAGCTTGCTTGATGGCAGATTGCGCATTACACGCGATGGGGGCTTTATTAATAACCAAAATCAAGCAGATTTTGCCAGTGTCATTGGTGATTGGACGGTAGAGTACTTACTCTCGCCAGGGGGGAAATACAGAATTAAGATGTACCACCGTATTAACCAAAATCTTGTTAATACGCTAAATACTGGAGTAAGCACTGCTGGGGTCAGTTTTGTGCATACGGCTAGTTTTAATAGTTTTGGAGAACTTTTTTCTTCAAAAAATAAGAAAAAAAGGAAAAAAGAAAAAGCAACTTCTGAATACTTCAAAAGAACTGATGACTTAGCTACGCCTATGATGGTTGAGGAAGATGAATTGCCTAAAATTGAAAAAAAATCAATAGTCAGTCTAAGTTCTATTGATAAAATGCCACTTCAAAAACGGAATGCTAGCATTACAGAAAACCGCTCTGAACTAGATAAAATCTTAGAAAACTCTCCCATCATTATTAATAAAGAAGAAGGTATTTTAAGAAAACTGCCTGTTAACCCTGTAAAGCCCAGAGGGTATTGCCCTTTAGAGCATAGGTATAGCCTACCCACACCCAAAACAAGTACGCCTTTCAAACCCTAGTTTCAAAAACAACCTTTCTGCATTAGCAAGAGATGAATGCTAGTACAATTTACTTTTTTTAATCTCCTCGTACTCCTCACAAAAAGGTATCAAACACTGGACTCGAGTTGCACCGCTTGCTAAATCGTGAATTTTAATGCTACAAAGCGTGCTTTATTACGCCTTAGGCTATATCTTTGCACAAATGACCGTTAGTCAATAAATGAATGATAATCCAATGATTATAAAAACTTTGCATAGCACCTACCAAGATGATTATGAATTACTCAAAAGGGCATACAATTTTGAACAAGCCGAGATTAGCTTGCAAGAACAACAGATTAAGATTCTTAACTTGCCTTTTCAATCTAAGAGTGAATTAATTTTTCCCACAGATAAAGTATATTATGCCCCAAAGCTGAGTGGTAGTTTGCTTAACCTTGATGCGGTTTTGTTTGAGGGGGAAATGGATAAAATCATTCAGCGAAGCGATGACCAGATTGCAGAAAATACAATCTTTAATTACCCTGTGGTGCTGCCCGCTTCTGAGGGATTAGTAAGTAAAGTCATTTTTTTATTTCACGGACTCAATGAGAAAGACTGGAGTAAATATTTGCCTTGGGCAAAACGCCTATGTGAGCTTACCAAAGGAGCGGTCATTTTGTTCCCGTTGGCATTTCATATCAATCGTGCTTTGCCCGATTGGTATGATACACGTGCCATGAACCGCATCAGTACTCGCCGTAAGCATCTTTTTTTGAACATCTCTGATACTTCTTTCACCAATGCAGCCATGAGTACTCGGTTACATTTTGCTCCTTCACGCTTCTTTCTCTCAGGTTTAGAAACCTATAGCGATGTCATTCAACTGACTCATCAAATAAAATCAGGTCAGTTTTCTGGTGTAAGTGCTCAGGCACAAATCCATTTTTTTGGCTACTCTGCGGGTGCTTTTTTGGCACAAATTCTATTGATGGCAAACCGTGATAATCTGTTTGAGAAAAGTAAAGCAGTACTTTTTTGTGGAGGTGCTTTGTTGAGTCGTATGCACCTTACCTCAAAATATATTATGGATAGTGAGGCACATAAGGCTATCCAAGAATATTATGTGCATAATTTTGACAGAAACTTGCTAGAAGACCAAAAACTAGGCGAACTCTACGAAAACGCACGCAAAGGAGGAATCTATTTTAGAAGTATGCTGAGTGAAAGTTACGGAAATGCAAATCTTAAACGCCAAAAACGCTTGGAAGAACTACATAACCAAGTACTTACTTTTGCACTTGCCGAAGATGAAGTAATGCCTCCTGCCAAAATTCAAGCCTCTTTACTCAATGCGAAAGGAAAATCTGAACTCCCCATGAAAATACTTTCTTTTTCCTACCCACATTCTCATGTCGCACCCTTTTCTGCATTACCCAAGTATGCCGAGGCCGTAGAACGCGCTTTTGGGGAAATGATGTGTGAGGTGAGTGCATTTTTTGATTAAGGGAAATACAAAACAAACCCAAGTGAGTCCTACTGCTGCCTGCTCAATCTCGCCGATACCCAAGAAATACAAAAGACCCACACTACAAACCAAATACATTAAGCCCGACAAGATAAAGCTAATTCATACAACAGATGTTGGCAGAACAACAAACAAAGAAACCGACTACATCAAATTGACTACCTTTTTTTTAAGTTTAATTCATATAAGAGATGATAACCTAGTTCTATTCTTGCCCCTCGGCGTAGCCCAAAGCCTGGAATAGTGTTCAGGTCTATTTGTGATGTCTTAGAAGAAGTCAATAAAAACTGTAGCCTTACCAAAGGCCCTATCACCCACCGTTTGAAGACACGCCCCTGCAAGCGACCCTGAATAATGAGCCACTGAGCAGCTAAGTTGCTTTCTTCCAAATTAAACGACTCAAAGCTACCCTGCCAGTAGTTAGGAAAACTAAATGCTCTCAGGCTATGCGAAAATGCGCCAAAGCCATAATGAAGCCCTAGTGTAGCAAAGCCACCTGTGCGATTTTGGTCTTTGTACCAAAAATTATAATCAACTCCTAGCCTAAAATAAGCACCCTCTACACGGTAGCGGTAGTTGCCCCCATTCCGCTTGTATTGTGCGCCCCCAACCGAAACACCTACAATATAGCGGTTGTTAAAACATATCTCCGCATTGCCCTCGTATTTTTCTTGAATGGGAGTATAAAAATTCTGTACGATAGGCGCAAGGTCAAGCCCTACTCTGAGTGCAGAAACCTGAAGCGGAATACGCTTTGGCTTCGGTTTGAGGGTGTCTTTGGGTGCAGTAGCAAGGGTGTCTTGCCCAAGAGCGAGGCGCACCCCAAACAGCAAGCAAAGCACATTAATCAAAAATATGTAAATGTATTTCTTGTGGGTCATTGCTAAGTGTAGATTTGATGACGGCTACAGAGTCAAAAGTAGTTTCTAAAAGCCTAAGGGCATTGATGCGCGCATTTAAGCCACAATTGGGGCGTATTACTTCCCAAGTTACTTGGTAGTTGAGTGTCAGGCTGTGTGTAAGCGTGCTGCCATTACTCAGTAAGCGTTTAAATTGATATTGTATGCTAGAGTTTGAAGTAGCAACAGGAAGTTCAAACACAGAAAGCGTATCTTCTTGGGTGTAAAGCAAAGAATCAGGAAAAGGGATAGTAGGGTTGATACCTTTTATCTCTACAAAGGCAAGTGTATCAGGCTCTAAATTACTCACTTTGAAGAATTTTATCCTCACAAGGTTGCTAGCGGGATCTTCGCACTCAATCTCGCAGGCCACCAAACTCCACAAAGCAACCAATGTAATCAGCAGTTTATCTAAACGAGTTTTCTGATGTATCATCTTGAAATCTATATACCAGTAAAAAAAAACTCTTCCAAAAAAAATACTTGAAAGTTGTAATTAGGACAGGCTTAAAAGCTACTAATAAGCCGCTTGATGAGTTAAGCATAGGCATAAAAAAAACCTTGCATGCATCTAAGGCTCGCAAGGTTTCCAAACCATATAACCATGAAAAACCTAACTTACTAATTCTTTCTAAGAAAAAAAAATTAGACATAAAATTAGTAAATTTTTTTATTAAACAAACTTAATATCTCAAGAATTAGTACCTTGTGTACATAAAATAGCTGTTTAATAGCATGTTGTTTGAAAGTTTAAACAACTAAACTGCAAAAATCGGATTTTATTTTGAATAAAACACTGTTTTAATAAAAAAATAAAAATATTTTGAATTGATGATGTATCCATTGAAGGGTGCAAGTCAAATTAACTTCCTTATGCCCTCTCTTGAGGAGAGGGAAGGAGTGAGGTGGCTAAAAGGGGAAATTTGACTTGCACCCCCATTGAACAAATAGCATAACTGATAATGTTTTTAAAAACCTACTGTGGCAGATTTCAGCCTGCCACCGCCACACTTGAAAAATAGTTCTTGGTTTCGCTTACGTTATTCTAAAAAAGAAGCTACCTACTTTCATCTATAGTTGTCTAAAAATAGGTCATGAGTTATATTTAGGTAAATTTTGGCTTGATAAAACAACTTTTTTTTGACAAAAAATGCAAATTTGACATAAATCATTTTTTATTTTTATGATTTATTGCTATTTTAACCAAAAGTTAGGGAAAGTAAATTGTATCTTTGCAGTTAAAGAGATAATTAGCAAGCCAAAATAACTATTTGT
This sequence comes from uncultured Cytophagaceae bacterium, assembly GCA_964480455.1. Taxonomy (GTDB): domain Bacteria; phylum Bacteroidota; class Bacteroidia; order Cytophagales; family Microscillaceae; genus JAABSX01. The sequence continues at coordinate 10,801 of CAYZQI010000082.1, read as the reverse complement.
GAACGTCTAAAAACCTGAATATTTCTTGTAGCGCTAATGTTATAGGTGTTTAGTACTTAAAATAGACATTCAGAAATATAGCTTCTTTTTTGCCACAGTTTGCGAGATAGCATAAAATTTCATAAGTTTAATTCATAATTAAGTTTGGAGAACTGGCCTTTCAAGATAAAGGTCAGCTCTTTGTTTTTTTTATGACTAAAATTTTCGGTTCTCTGACAATTCTTATGATTGTGTGCGATAAGATGAGCTAAATACTGTTTAGAACATAAATGCCAGCGGACTGGAAGTCCGCTGCCACAGAATTCCACAAAAATTGTCAGAAAACCAAATTTTCTAACCTAATTAAGTAAACTAAATCAAACTAATATGTCCGTCATCATTGTACTCATCATAGCAAGTATTTTAGTAGCTGGAGGTTTCCTTGCTGCGTTTCTTTGGGCAGTAAAAAGTGGGCAGTATGAAGATACCTTCTCACCTTCTGTACGCATCTTATTTGATGAGAAAACACAAGAAGAAACGACTCAAAAACCAAACTAATCGTTTATTTATCTTACAGATTATCCGAAAACCGTTAGACTTATTGAGTTCAATGGTTTTTTTTTGGTGGTTAGCAGATCTTTCTACCTTACTTTTCAAGTACTTTATCAAAAATACCTCATTAGCAATTTCTTTTTGAAGCGAAAAATCCGCAAATTTGCGCAATCATAAACCAAAGAGGCGAAGACTCTGATTGTTTGTAAGGTCAGAGATTGGTTTTCTTATAAAAATACAACTATGAGTCAAATCAACATCACACTCCCCGACGGCAGTGTAAGGCAATATCAAGCTGGTATTACAAGCTTGGAAATTGCTAAAAGCATCAGCGAAGGCTTAATGCGTAATGTCTTATCAGCCAAAGTTGATGGCGAGGTTTGGGACGCCACACGCCCCATTCATACCGACAGCCATTTGCAGCTACTCACTTGGAAAGACGAGGCAGGCAAGAACACCTTTTGGCACTCATCAGCACATCTTCTAGCAGAAGCCATCGAGGCTTTGTATCCAGGTACAAAATTTGGGATAGGCCCTGCCATAGAGCAAGGCTTTTATTACGACATAGATACTCCCCAAGGCGTAGTACTCTCTCAAAACGACTTTGAGAAGATAGAGCAGAAAATGATTGAACTGGCAAAACAAAAAAACAAATACACTCGCAAAGAAATCAGTAAGGCAGATGCCCTCGCTTACTTTGAGCAAAAAGGTGATGAATACAAACTCGAGCTGCTAGAAAGGCTAGAAGATGGGCAAATCACTTTTTATGAGCAAGGCAATTTTACTGACCTTTGCCGAGGACCACACATACCCACCACAGATAAAATAAAAGCCGTAAAAATTCTCAACGTAGCAGGGGCTTATTGGCTTGGGCAGACTGATAGAAAACAACTTACTAGGGTATATGCCATTACTTTTCCGCAGGCAAAAGAACTCAAAGAATTTCTAGAGATGCGTGCCGAAGCCGAAAAACGCGACCACCGCAAAATAGGCAAAGAAATGGAACTGTTTACCTTTTCTGAAAAAGTAGGAAAAGGTTTACCACTTTGGCTACCTAAGGGTGCAGTCTTGCGTGAAAGATTAGAGAGCTTTTTGAAAAAAGCCCAAGCCCGTGCAGGCTACGACCAAGTGATGTCGCCACACATTGGTAGCAAAGAACTCTACGTAACCTCAGGACACTACGCCAAGTATGGCAAAGACTCTTTTCAGCCTATCCATACCCCCGACGAAGATGAAGAATACCTGCTCAAACCCATGAACTGTCCTCACCACTGCGAAATGTACAAAGCCAAGCCACGCTCTTACAAAGAACTGCCTGTGCGTTTTGCAGAGTTTGGTACAGTCTATCGCTATGAGCAGAGCGGCGAGCTACACGGCTTGACCCGTGTGCGTGGCTTTACACAAGATGATGCTCATATCTTCTGTCGCCCCGACCAAGTGAAAGAAGAATTTGGAAAAGTAATTGACCTGGTGCAGTATGTTTTCACGGCACTAGGTTTTGCAGAATATACTGCCCAAATCTCTCTCCGCGACCCCGAAAACCGTGAGAAATACATAGGAAAAGATGAAGACTGGGAGCGTGCTGAGCGTGAAATCGCCGAAGTAGCTGCCGAGAAAGGCTTGAACACCGTAACAGAGCTAGGGGAAGCCGCCTTTTACGGACCTAAGTTAGACTTTATGGTCAAAGATGCCATTGGTAGAAAATGGCAGCTCGGTACCATTCAAGTAGATTATAGCCTACCTCAACGCTTTGAGCTAGAATATACTGGCACAGACAATCAAAAGCACCGCCCCGTGATGATTCACCGTGCACCCTTTGGCTCTGTGGAGCGTTTTGTGGCGATTCTAATAGAAAACACCGCAGGCAAGTTCCCACTTTGGCTTGCGCCAGAGCAAATTGCTGTGCTGCCCATCTCAGAAAAATACCACGAATACGCCAAAAATGTATTTAATGAACTGCAAGTACACGACATTAAAGGCTTTATGGACGACCGCGATGAGAAAATAGGGCGTAAAATCCGTGATGCTGAAGTCCGTAAAGTACCCTATATGCTCATTGTAGGGGAAAAAGAAGCCGAAGCAGGGCAAGTTGCGCTTCGCAAACAAGGCGAAGGTGATTTAGGGAGCTATACAGTAACCGAGTTTATAGCACGCTTTAAAGAAGAAGTAGATAAAGTGCTGGCGTTTAATCCTAATGTTTAAACAAATTTTGCTATACATCTCCCTCCATATTGCCTAGTTTAAGTATTAGGCTAGCTAGATTATTGGATGATAAAAAGAAAGAAAGATGGAATGGATAAAAGTATTTGCGCCTGCCACTATCGGTAATATAGGCCCAGGTTTTGATGTGTTGGGGCTGGCAGTCAAAAATATGGGTGATATTGTAGAAGCACGTAAGATTGCTGAGGGAGTAATAATTACTGAAATCATTTCTGATACTCCTCTAAGCCTTGATGCCCAAAAAAATACGGCAGGCATTGCCGCTCAAGAAGTGTTGAAAATCCTTAACATCAAAGGAGGGGTGGAGTTAAAAATCATTAAGGGGATGCCCTCAGGTTCGGGCTTAGGCTCTAGTGCGGCTTCTGCTTGTGCGGCGGCTTTTGCTACCAACTACCTTTATGGCAACCAAATGAGCAAAGACGAACTTATATTACCAGCTACTCGTGCCGAAGAGTACGTTTCAGGAGATTTCTTTGCCGACAATACTGCCCCTTGTCTGCTGGGAGGTGCTACCCTTACTCGTTCTTGTCTTCCCTTAGATGTTACCAAAATAGGCTCTATCAGTCAGTTAATCATCATTTTGGTTACGCCTCAAATTACTATCCTTACCAAAGAAGCACGTGATATTTTGCCCAAGCGTGTGTCCTTAAAAAGTTTTGTATTCAACATGGCAAACTCCTGCCTCATCACCGCCGCCTTTGCCAAAGATGATTACAGCCTTTTTGCCAGAAGCCTCAATGATGAAGTAATAGAACCAGCTCGCGCCAAGCTCATCAAAGGCTTTTATGAAGTCAAGCAAAATGCCCTCAAAGCAGGGGCAGACGGCATGGCAATTTCAGGTTCAGGTCCTACGCTTTTTGCCATTACCAATGATACTCACAAGGCTCGCTTCATAGAAGATGCTATGGTACGCACTTTCCAGAATTTTGGGATTGCCTGCCAAAGCCTTATCACAGAGGTAGAAGATGAAGGTACTATCTTGCTCAATGAAAGCCAAACCAAGGTAGTGTCTTAGCGGTTAATTCAAAATTTTAGCCTACTTAATTTATCTTAATAAAGATACAAAAAATGACAAACTCAAAACTTCCCCGTTCAAAAGAAAACGACTACACCGAAGCCATGGCACAGGCTCGTAGAGATTTCATTGCAGCAAAGGTACAAAGCACCCTCCAACATACTGCTCATTATGCTTTTGAACCGAGTATATTATCGGGAAATATAGAAAACTTTATAGGTGTAGCGCAAATCCCTGTAGGGCTGGCTGGCCCTCTGCATCTCAACGGTGAACATGCTCAAGGGGAATTTTATGTGCCTATGGCTACTACCGAAGGTACGCTTGTGGCAAGCTACAACCGAGGTATGAAACTGACCCGTGAGGCAGGAGGCATTACTACCACTGTGATAGATGACGCAATGCAACGTGCACCTATCTTTTTGTTTGAAAATGCAAGATATGCCCGCAATTTTGGTAAATGGGTTGAAGCAAATTTTGAATCACTTAAAGAAGAAGCTGAAAGTACTACAAGTGTAGGTAAATTAAACAACATAGCCCAATACAGCCTAGGAAAAATGCGCTGGCTACGCTTCAACTATACCACAGGAGATGCAGCAGGGCAGAATATGGTAACCAAAGCCACACACAAAGCCTGCCAATGGATTTTAGCACAGCAACCCGAAGGGCTAGAACACTTCTCTATGGCTGCTAACTTTGATACAGATAAAAAACACTCACAAGTCAATAATTTGCATACTAGAGGCAAGCGTGTAGTAGCAGAAATCACCCTACCAAGCGAATTGGTAAAAAACTTTTTTAGAACCACAGGCAAGGCCATGCACTTTCAGAGGCAACTTTCTAATATGGGCGCAATGCTCTCGGGTTCAGTCAATAATGGCTCACATGCTGCCAATGGCATTACGGCAGTATTTATTGCCACAGGGCAAGATGTAGCAAATGTAGCTGAGTCTTCGGCTGGTTTTGTCTATGGTGAGTTAAAAGACAATGGCGATTATTATTTTTCTGTTACCATTCCTTCACTCATTGTGGCTACTTATGGGGGCGGCACAGGCTTGCCTTCACAGCGTGAGTGCCTCGAGATATTGGGTTGTTGGGGCAAAGACAAAGTAAATAAATTGGCTGAAATCATTGCGGGGGTAGTATTATGCGGAGAGCTTTCGTTGAGCGGGGCAATTATTGCAGATGAGTGGGTTTCAAGCCATGAGCAGTATGGTAGAAATAAGTAACCTCAAAATATGCAAAAAGACTTCATAGAATATGAAAATCTTGCACGTAGCAATGCAGCTTTGCTGCCCGAATTTGAAGAGGCATTGAAAGTAGTGCTGGCGCGTGGGCAATTTATTTCGGGGGTACAAGTGCGTACTTTTGAGCAGGCATGGGCAGTTTACTGCGAGTGCCAAGAGGCTGTCGGGGTCAATTCAGGCTTAGATGCCCTCACACTGGCACTATTGGCACTTGAGCTACCTCCCCAGAGTGAGGTCATTGTACCTGCTCATACCTTCATTGCTACAGTGCTTTCTGTGCTGCATGCAGGGCTTGTGCCTGTTTTGGTAGAGCCTAACTTACATACTTATAATCTCGACACTGAAAAAATAGAAGAAAAAATCACCCCTCATACACGCGCCATTATTGCGGTACATCTCTACGGTTTGCCTTGCGAGATGGATAGACTACAGCAAATTGCGGCTACGCATCATTTGTACCTTTTAGAAGATGCTGCCCAAGCACACGGTGCAACTTATAAAAACCAGAAAGTAGGAAGTTTTGGAAAGGCTGCAAGTTTTAGCTTTTATCCTGCCAAAAACTTGGGTGCTTTGGGTGATGGAGGGGCAGTTACTAGCCAAGATGCACAACTCATTGAAAAGGTAAGACTACTGAGCAATTATGGGGCTAATGAAAAATACTTTCATGAGAAAATAGGCTTCAATACTCGCCTAGATGAGCTACAAGCTACTTTTTTGAATATCAAACTTCATTACTTAGACCGTATCAACCAACACAAACACCAACTAGCCCAACTTTACCTTAGCTATTTAAAAGATGATTTCATCAAACCTTTTGCGCCTACTGAGGCACAATCAGTTTATCATATTTTTGCCATTCGCCACCCCAAGCGTGATGCGCTGCGTGCCTACTTGCTCAAAAATGATATTCAGACAGGGCTACATTACCCCATTCCCATTCCTGCACAAAAAGCATTTGAAGGCAGATGGAACATAGCCGATTTTCCAATCAGTCAAACCATTGCTAAGACCCAATTGAGCCTGCCCATTGCCTTTTGCCACAGCCAAGAAGATATTTTGAGAGTAGTAGAAGTGATGAACAAGTTCTGATACTAAATAAACCGCCAAAAGCTCCAAATTTTCCTTTTTTTAAGATACCAAAGGTCATCTTCATGGTGATATGCCTCTCGCTCAAAGCAGATATTCATATAAGCTTCGTGATGATTTTTATACTTTAAAAGGTTAAACAAGTAGTTTAACAAATAAAATAGATAAAAAGGCAAGATAAGGAGTTCTAATTGTTGAACCAAGTGAATATGCTCGTGGTTTATTAGTTGCTTATCATGGCGATAGCGTTTTTCTTTTATCAGAATAAAAGGAAACAAAGCCATACCTGCAACGTTGAGAAAAGGCACATATACAATGATTTTAGGCATAATTTAAGACGTTTAGAAAAGAGACGCATAAAAAATATACAGGTTGCAAGCCAGATTACTTTTAAATTTGGATTAAAAAGAATATATTTGAGGACAGCCTTTAAAATACATCTAAAATGAACACAGACCAACAATCTATGACGCTCTTTCAAGAGCTTCAGCAATACAAAAGAAAATATTATATCAATCAACTACTCAAAGGAATATTGGTTTCGCTCGGTATTTTACTGACGGCTTTTATCTTGCTTAATACCTTTGAATATTTTGGTAGGTTTGACTCTACGGGGCGTACACTACTCTTTTTTAGCTTTGTAGGTGCAAGTGTACTTGTGCTTGTGTTCTGGGTTTTAATACCCATTAGCAAGCTCATTGGGCTAAACAAGCAAATCAGTGATGATGAAGCAGCCCAACAAATCGGGAAGTATTTTCCAAATATAGATGACAAACTACTCAATACCCTGCAGCTACACCGCAGCCAAGATGCCCAAAATGCACTCGTAAAGGCGAGTATTGAGCAAAAAACCAAAGAACTGACCCTTGTCAGATTTACTGATGCTGTTCATTTTGAAGAAAATCGTAAGTATTTAAAGTATATCTTAGTGCCGCTATGCTTGCTTTTGATTGTATTTATTAGCTCGCCCAGTTTATTCACAGAGTTATTTACGGAAAGTTCGGCAAGGATTATCAACTTTCGCAAAGATTTTGTAGAACCAGCCCCCTTTCAATTTTTCTTAGAAAACAAAAAGCTACGTGCTTTCAAAAATGAAGATTATACGATTACCGTAGCTCTCAAGGGTAGGGCCATTCCGAGTGAGGTATTCTTGATGTCGGGGGGTAGAAAATACAAAATGACCACCGAAAGCGAATTAGGTAAATACTCCTACAAATTTCCAAAACTCCAAAAACCTGTTGATTTTTACTTTGATGCAGCAGGTTTTAGCTCCTCAGATTATGAAATAGAAATCATAGAACGCCCAAGTTTGCTGGCTTTTAATGCCTACCTCAGCTATCCCCCTTACTTAGGCAAAGCCAACGAGAAATGGGATAATATCGGCAACTTGGTAGTCCCCGAAGGCACGCAAATACAGTGGCAGTTCAAGGCAAATAAATCAGATAAACTTCAGCTTATCTTCAATGAAGGTAAAGATACTATCAATGCACGCAAACGCGATAGCCAATTCTTTGAATACAGCAAACAAGCACGCCGCCCCGAAGGCTACCAAGTAAGGCTGCAGAACCAATACAGCACCAACAAAGAGGAAATCAATTATTATATCAATGTAATACCCGACCAGTACCCCAAAATCTCTATGCAAGAATATCAAGATACACTCACTTACAACTTTTTGAGTGTGGGAGGAAGTGTATCTGACGACTACGGGCTATCTCAATTGAGACTTTTTTACAGAATTACAAGAGAAGGTAGGGCTGGAGAACTAAAATCTGTGCCTATCAACATCAGTAACGACCAGTCTATCCAAAATTTTTACTATCAACTCCCCCTAGAAGAACTAGGGCTTACCCCTGGCGACCGATTGGAATACTTTGCGCAAGTCTGGGACAATGACGGCGTGAACGGTGCCAAAAGTGCCAAAACTTCTACCTTACTCTTCAAGATACCGAGCAAATCTGAACTCAAAGAAGAAATAGACCAAAGTGTTGCAAAAACTGAAAGCCAAATAGATAAGTCTATCAAAAAAGCTGAAAAACTACAAAAAGACATCAAAAGCTTAGAAGATAAACTCCGCAACAAAAACCAACTGGAATACCAAGATAAAAAATTGGCTGAAGAAATCATCAAAAAACGTGAGGAACTCGCCGAGGAAATCAAAAAACTGCAACAACAAAATCAAAACATCAACGAAAAACAAGAACGATTCTCTGAAAAAAGTCCTGAACTCAAAGAAAAAATGGATAAACTCAAAGAGCTAATGAATGAACTGCTTGATGAAGAAACCAAAAAACTCTACGAAGAACTACAAAAACTTTTAGAACAAAACCGTGAAAATGATGCTGTACTAGAAAAACTCGAAGAAATCAAAAATAAGGAAGGAAGCCTCGAAAAAGAACTTGAGCGTGCCTTGGAAATGTTTAAGCAATTACAGTTTGAACAAAAACTCGAGCAGACCATAGAAGACCTCCAAGAGCTAGGAAAAGAACAAGAGGAACTGGGCAAAGAAACCGAGCAAAACGAAAAAGGAAAAGATGCCCAAAAACAAGAGGAAATCAAAGAAAAACAAGAAGAAATCAAAGAAAAATTTGAGGAAATCAAAAAAGACCTAGAAAACCTCGAGCAAATGGATAAGGAACTCGAGAACCCCAACGGAATGGAGGAAAATAACGAAAACCTTGAAGATGAAAAACAAGAAATCTCCGAAGAAATGGAGAATAGCCAAGAACAACTAGAACAAAAACAAAATAAAAAAGCAGGCGACTCACAAAAGAAATCTGGACAAAAAATGCAGAAAATGTCCCAACAACTCCAGCAAATGCAAATGGATATGGAAATGGAGCAGAACATGGAAGATATGGACGACCTGCGTGCCATCTTAGAAAATCTTGTCAAACTTTCTTTTGACCAAGAGGCACTCATGAAAGAGTTTAGAAGACCTATCAATACCTCTGACCCACGCTTCATAAAACTGGCACAAGACCAACTCAAGCTGCGTGATGATGCCAAAATTATAGAAGATAGCCTCACTGCGCTTGCCAAACGTGTATTTCAGATTCAATCTTTTGTAACTCGCGAGCTAGAAGATATGAACCGCTACATGGACGAGAGCTCTGACCTTATCAAAGAACGAAGACTAGGCAACGCTACCTCCAAGCAGCAATTTGCTATGACCTCCATGAATAACCTCGCCCTGATGCTCAGTGAAGTGCTTAAACAAATGCAAGACGCTATGCAAAATGCCATGTCTATGCCTCAAAAAGGAAAAGGAAAACCACAAAAATCTCCAAGTCTGGGTAAATTGCAGCAACAACTCAATCAACAAATACAACAACTACAAAAAAGTGGTAAACAAGGGCGTGAACTTTCAGAAGAATTGGCTAGACTTGCAGCCGAACAGGAAAGACTTAGACGAGCCCTGAAAGAACTTGAAAAACTTGCTGGGCAAAACGACCCCAAAGGCAAAGAGCAACTCAGCAAAGAAATCAATGAACTCATGAAGCAAATGGAAGAAAACGAGAAAGACTTAGTCAATAAACGCCTTGATAAAATTACCAAAGAACGACAAAAAGACATAGAAACACGCCTCCTAGAGTCTGAAAAAGCACTCCGTGAGCGTGGTGAAGAGGAAGAACGCAAAGCAGAACAAGTCAAGAAAAAACAACAGTCTGTTCCGCCTAGCCTACAGCAATATTTCAAAAATAAAGAAAAACAAATAGAATTGCTCAAAACTGTACCGCCTACACTTTCTCCTTATTATAAGAAAAAAGTAGACGAGTACTTTGAAAAATTAGATAAATAAAGGCACATGAAATCTTTTAAAATTCAAATCCCATCACTGATGGAAAACATCAGGATTGTAGAGAGCTTCATAGATAATGCAAAAGAAAAGCATCAAATCAATGAAGACATCTATGGTAATATCATGATTGCCGTTACCGAATCGGTCAATAATGCCATCAAGCACGGCAACCAAGAAAATGAAAAGAAAAATGTAAATCTTACCATGGAAATGGACGACACCCTCATCAAGTTTCGTGTGGAAGATGAGGGAGGTGGTTTCAACCCCGATACCCTGCCCGACCCCACAGCCCCCGAAAACCTAGACAAGCCCGGCGGAAGAGGGATTTTTTTGATGAAACACCTCTCTGATGAAGTAAATTTTGCAGAAAACGGGCGTGTAGTAGAGCTAGTATTTTATGTAATCTGATGGGAGAAATTCATTTTTTTTGGGAAAATATACCCCAAGAACCCCTCCCAAAAGATACAACTACTACGAAGGCTTGGATTCAAGAAGTAATCCAAGCTGAAAGATGTAAATTGAGCTTACTTAACTTTATTTTCTGTGATGATGCCTATTTGCTAGAGATAAACCAAGCATACCTACAACACGATACCTTTACCGACATTATCACTTTTGATAATTCCGAAGATGGACTGGAGCTTGAAGGCGACATCTTTGTAAGTGTAGAGCGCGTGAGAGAAAACGCCCAACATCTCCAAGAAGATTACTCCACAGAACTGTACCGTGTTATCATACACGGTGTATTACACCTGATAGGCTACGCCGACAAAACCTCTACCGAACAGCAAGAAATGCGTGACAAAGAAAATATTTACCTAGAAATGATTTTTTTGTAAGTAAGGTTTTAACTTACGTTTCGCTAGTTTCGAAACCCACAAAAAACAATTTAAGGGAATAAGC
>CAYZQI010000081.1:0-21385 GCA_964480455.1 uncultured Cytophagaceae bacterium | reverse complement strand
AGCGGACTGGAAGTCCGCTGCTACAGATTTCCACAAAAATTGTCAGACAACCAAATTTATTGGAACAAAGTAATCACCCAGAATATACTATCTTTGCACGTAAAATATTTATACCTCAATTAAAAATAACACAATGATACAAACACAACACTCCCCTGCCGACATCATAGCATTAGAAGACAAGTATAATGCACACAATTATCACCCACTTCCAGTAGTATTGGCAAAAGGTGAGGGCGTTTTTGTATGGGACGTAGAGGGCAAGCGTTATTATGATTTTCTTTCTGCCTACAGTGCTGTTAATCAAGGGCATTGTCATCCCAAAATTCTAAAAGCACTCACTGAACAAGCCGCCAAACTAACCCTAACCTCAAGGGCATTCTACAACAATGTACTAGGAGAATATGCCCAATACATCACCGAATATTTTGGCTATGAGCGTGTATTGCCAATGAATACAGGTGTAGAAGGGGGCGAAACTGCCAACAAACTCTGCCGAAAGTGGGCTTACAAGGTAAAGGGAGTTCCACAAAATGAAGCCATTATTCTTTTTGCCGAAAACAACTTTTGGGGGCGTACCCTTGCAGCAGTGTCTTCTTCCTCTGACCCCGTAGCAAAAAATGATTTTGGTCCTTACTTACCTGGCTATCAATTGATTCCTTACAATGACCTTGAGGCGCTTGCCTCAGCACTCAAAAATCCCAATGTAGCGGGCTTTATGGTAGAGCCTATTCAAGGTGAAGCAGGGGTGGTAGTACCCGATGAGGGCTATCTGCGCAATGCCTTTCAGCTATGCCAAAGCCATAATGTGCTTTTCATTGCCGACGAAGTGCAAACTGGGCTGGCACGTACAGGTAAAATGCTTGCTTGTGATTATGAAGAGGTGCAGCCTGATATATTAATTCTTGGGAAAGCTCTTTCTGGAGGGGTGCTGCCTGTGTCAGCAGTGTTGGCAAATAGCCGTGTGATGGACGTACTCAAACCAGGTGAACACGGCTCTACGTATGGTGGTAATCCGTTGGCTTGTGCTGTGGCGATGGCTGCACTCAAAGTACTCAAAGAAGAAAATCTTGCTGAAAATGCTTACCAGCTAGGAAAAGTTTTTAGAGTACGTATAAATGATTTGATAGCTAAAACCGACCTTGTCCAGTTGGTAAGGGGTAAAGGGCTGCTTAATGCCATAGTGATAAACGATAGCGAAGATAGCCAGACTGCCTGGAATATCTGTCTAGCGCTCAAAGAAAATGGACTACTTGCCAAGCCTACCCACGGCAACATTATCCGATTTGCACCGCCGCTAGTGATGACAGAGGAACAGTTGCATGAATGTGCAGACATCATTGAGCATACTATCTTGAACTTTGAAAAATAAAGAAAAAAGTCAAGCTCTCTAGATTACTTGCTGGTACTTATTGCTAATGCAAAATAATAAAAGGCTGTACTTTGCTTGAAGTACCAGCCCTTTGTAGTTAGTAAGAGGGGTTTAGCTACGCTGTACTAAAATGGTAAGCGAAACTTGCTGCTCTTCTTGAGTGCCTACTGTACTGATTTGATTGACCCACAAGTAGCCTTTTCTGCCATTTTGATTGATAAAGCTGTAACACTTACTTGCTTCCAAGGCTTGAAAAGCGGTTGCCTCTGCATTGTGCAATACTTCGAGAGCTACTTGGCTAGAAGTAATGTGTTCAAAATCTTCCAAACTTGCAATACTCGGCTCTTGCTTGAAACTTGTAACACTAGCCAAACTTCCAAGTCCAGCATCACTAAAATTTCGAGCCACTCGATTGTGGGGTGAAATCAGGGCAGGTACGGTAGCTGTAGCTCCTTCTCCAGCATTTCCTTGCTCATCTGCTACACCGAAGCTAATATCAATGCTTCTTTTATCCTCATTATTGAGGGTATTGACTTGTAGGGCTGTGTATGTAGCTTGGCTTGAGCCAGTACGCGTGGCTAGGTAAGGTTTAAAGCTCGCTCCCTGCCCTCCAAGCACTACGTTGTAGGCAGGATACAAAAGAGGCTGTGTGCCTCCAGCACCCCCTTGCCCTTGTGCCACTACTTGGTAATCAAGTGTAGCAATTTGATTTTCTGAATTACTCCCTACTGCTATACGTACAATGACCTCTTGCTCAGGATTGCCCACAATGTCTATTTCCGCTACAAAGCTGAAGGCAGTCCCACCATTTGGACTTGGCAGGCTTCCACTAAGTACATTGATTTCTGAAAGAGGAATGGGGGAGTAAGAGCTACTTCCGATTTTTCGCTCCAATGAGAAGCCTGTTAGTCCGTTGGGTACTGAACCGAGGGCAACTACATTTATCTTTTCTCCTTTTTCAAAGAAATTATTGAGATAGTTGAGGCTGGGGTTAGTCTCGAGGGTGATGATAAAACTGTCGCTATCATCTAGTACCTGCTGGCAGGCTTCCAAGAAAATACTCAACCCCAAGATAAGGATTACCCAAACAGTCTTCACTATTTTAAATTTTCTCATAAACAAAAATAAAAAAAATCTTTTTACAGCTTCTACTTTTCTGTAAATGTTTGAACAATTATCTAAGTAACTATGCCTATGACGCACTTTTTTGATAGACCGTTGCCCTATATTTTTGGTGGGAGTGCTTGCAGTAGTTCATTCTGTGATGATGCAAAGTGGATAAAATATGTGTTAAGTTTGTACGTTTCTCCATAGTGGTTAAAAAAAACCCTACTGCTCTGATTACAAGAGCTTTTTCTTGTAATCATTGAAACACTACAACGCCAATTGTATTATTAAATAGAGCAGAGGGTAAATTTTACAAAAAGTTTTTCTTTTGAACAACTTATATGTTACTTATAAAAGTATTTTGCAGGCAAAAAATGACAAAACATTCAGAATTATTTTTCTACATCAAATTTTAAGTTATTTTTTAGCCACTCTGTGAGTACTTGTTCATCTATTTTTCCATAAAATTCTTCTACGTGCGGTAATATTTCTTCAACAAATGTAACCTTGTTTGAGGGGTGCTTGTCGCCCAGATATTTGATAAGTGTATTTAATTCTTCTTTGAGTGAGGCTGGATTGATGAGTACGGGCATCATTTGGCTGATAAAGAGTTGTTCTCCATTTTCTTTTTGGAAAAAAACCTCAATGGTTTTATCTTCCAATCCTTCACAATCTTCTCTTTTGATGAGAAGGTATTTGTCTTCATAAGAGAGCGGACGTTTGATGCTTTGACCACTTTCATCTGTAAATTGTAAAAAGAAGTATTGTTTTTCATTTTGTTCAAGGCCTTTGAGCGTTACCTTGTAGCTTACTTCTTCTAGGAGTGCAAAGGGAGCTACTTCATAGCCTTTGTCATCTTCTCGTTTGATTTTGGAGGCTGCAAAAAACTTTTGGAGTGAGTTCAGGGTCGGAAATCCTACACTTCCTCTGTCGGCAGCGGCTTTTTTGCCGTGCATGAAAGTTTCCCAAACGTCATAGTACTCAGGTTTGGGTAGCGGTTTTTCTGCCATATAGCGTTGTCCATTTACGCTTACAGCCCCTAGCTTTGCGCCAGCAGTTCTGAATTGTATTTTATCATCACTGGTAACAATATCCCTGATTGCTAATTGTTTATTGGTTTTTTGTAAGATGATTTCACCTTTTATGAAAGTGATACGGTAGATTGTTTTTTGGTTGTTTCTTTGTGCGTTTGCATTGATACTTACTAAGTTAAGACATAGCATCAAGCAGATTATCTTCATTTGTGTCATTGGATTTATTTTTAGATTTTAGGAAGAAACTTTTAAAGTCATAATAAATAGATTTTGTGCCGTTTTTTCTACTGTTTTTATATAACTTAATCATAAGTGCTTCTATTTCAATAATCAACAAAATAAGAAAAATATTAATTAAGATACCAAACATTAGATAACTAGCAACAGAGAGAAAGCTCAGAATAAAGAAATGCCCAAACCAACGTGCAAAACGTGCCTCTCTGAAGCGCGTAAGGCGGCTTTGAGGGCTTGATGGCAAAATCTGATAAATAAGATTGTAAGAAATCAGCCCATAGATAAGCATGAGCCATAGTATAAACCAAATCGTGATTTTGTTTTCGCCATCAAGCAAATCTAGGTACACATTCAAGAGTAACAAAGAGCCTGAGATATTGCCAAAAGAAGTTTCTACTACATCATCACTAAAATTGCCAATGACCAAGATTTTATTTCTGATAAAAATATCAATCATCTCAGGGTCATCTCCCAAGAGCAGTATGTTGAGGTCGTTAAGTTCTTGAAAAGGATATTGAAAGGTCTGCAAGTCATAATTTCTTACTTTAAAATCTACTACCATGGCATTGAGGCTCAGGGCATTATTCATAAAATAAGCAAAATAATCACTGTAGTAAAACTTAGCATTGTGCAGGTGTTCGTACATCAAGAGTGGCATGCTTTTTAGGTGTTGCCCATCAGCAATTTTGTATTTGTAAAATGCACCATCAGGTGTGGTGCGGTATTCAACCAAGCCTTGTGGAGCTTTAATGGCTAATTTTTTGAATTGAAGCTGATTATTTTTCCTTTCACTCACATTGGCAATCAAGATATTATCCATAAGACTGATTTCATTTTGGAGTTGAGCATCGTCAGGAGAGGGAGTATCAAATAAAATATCACACATAATAAATTTGTGTGCTTTGTACCTGTTGAGGGTTTGAAAAAGTTGAGCAAGCCGTTTTCTGTCCACTATTACACGCCTAAAGCCTTCTTCTTCTTGCACTACGGTTTTGTCTTGGCTTACATTGATGAAAAGATAATCTTCGGGTTTGGGCTTGTCATTGTCTGCCCCAAAACCGAGGCGTACTACTACCGAAGCAAGCTGTATAAAAGAACTCTCTCTACCAAAGGTATAAGGAAGGTTAATCCATATCCAAGTAGCTATTACCAAAAAGGGAATGTTCAATACAAAAAAGACAGCTTTCCAAGTTGATTTCCGGATAACACGCTTCATTTTGCTACTACTTAAAGGTTGATGTGTGTAGGTGAATTACTAAACCATTGACAATTACTATTTACTTAGGAAAATGTAAAAAATAACCCCGATTACTTTTATTTATAAGTTGCTCCCTAATGAGTACTTTAAAAACTCACATTTCACATTTTCTTTAATCTATCCTTCCTATTCTATGCCAATTGACAGTACGCCCCCACCATTTTTTTTCTTTTCCCATTGAGAACCATACAAATACTGCTTTGCCTATGATGTGGTCTTCGGGCACAAGCCCCCAATAGCGAGAATCTAGGGAAACATGAAAATTATCTCCTAGCATAAAATAATAGTTTTTTTGGAAAGTATAATTCTCTTGAATTTTTCCATTGATGCGCAGTTGCCCATCTTCAAGTGTTATTTTTTTATCTTTATTTGCTTCAAATTTTTGTATGATTTTGCCATAAAGGGCTACATTTTGGGGCGACATAGGCAGTGAAAGTCCTTTTTTGGGAATGAGCAAAGAACCATAGTGGTCTTGGTTCCAAGGCAGACTTTCGTATGTGGGGAATAGACTGGGGTCATATTGATTGGCTTTGGTTTCTTGCCTGACTGCCCCCGTTACTAATCCTACTTCTTGCAAAGGCTGAAGCATTTGTACTTGCTTTGGCGTAGCCTGAATTACATAAATGTATCCTTTCTTATTTTTTGAGGTATGTTTTGTATATTCAAGAATGTCGTGTTTTTGGAAAAAATCAGGATTGATACCTTTGGTAGTCTGCAAAAAGTAGCGAAACTGCTGGAGATAATCCACAGGAAGGAGTTTTTCATTGGCATATACCTTTGATTGGCGTATTGCTAGGGTTTCGCCTGGTAGTCCTACACATCTCTTGACATAAGGTGTTTTTAGTTCAGTAGGATAATCTTCGTAAGGATAATTGAAAACCACTACGTCATTGTGCTTTACTTTCCAAGTAGCCAACCTCCACGTAGGCAAGCGAATGGCAGGTACATCAAAGTAAGAATTATAGTCTGTTGCCCATATTTTGCGGTGTGTGAGTGGTAAATGTAGCAAGGTACTAGGCGTACGAGGGCCATAATGCAGTTTACTTACTAAAATAAAATCACCAGGTTGCAAAGTGCCAGCCATAGAAACAGAGGGTATGGTATAGGCTTCTAACAATAGCCACCTAAAAAGTATAGCCAGCAAAACCAGTATAAAAAAGAAACGCACTTGCCTAAAAAGCCAAGATTTTTTCCTAGGTTGCTTTTTTTGCAATGGTTCTGGGCTTTGTGCGGTGCCGTCTTCTGAAATGTTTACGTCCATAAAATTACTTCCTCTAACTTCAAGGCATAATGTTAAATCTAAAAAGATGAATTTCCTAATTTAAGCCAAAAAAATATCACAACCATACAACAAATACTGCCCCCAAAGCAATACAATGACATCAATACATCACCATCACATCTACATTTTGCTGAATGACAAGCTCTTGAGTTTTTAAATTGAAAGCCACTAAATTACCTTGTTGCTCACGTTTGCCTTGATAGACACAGCCATTGTCAAGCGGAATAGTAGAAAGGGAGGTATTAATATGGTGCTGAATGGTAGCCAGTGGCTTGGGCGTATGCCCATGAATGACTTGTCTGCCTTGCAAAAAATGCTCATCTGTCTTGAAATTACGAATATAAAGCATAGCCTCAAAATCTTGCAAGGGGTCATAAGCAGCAAAATTAAACCCTGCATGCACCAGTACATAGTCATCTAAAATATAGTAATAGGGTAAGGACAAGATAAACCGTTCATATTCAGGCTTCAACTTTTCGGTTTTGGGGTTAAGAAGATTATGGGTATAATATTTTTGGACGAAACTTTTTAAGATGTATTTGTTTCTATTTGCCTCCAGAAGCATGATCTCGTGATTACCCACTAATGGAAATACTTGGTATTTTTGCTTTTGAAGATAAAAAATAAACTCAAGCACCCCTGCACTATCAGGCCCTCTATTGACATAATCGCCGAGCAGAAAAAGTTGGTCTTTGGAGCTTAAATTGAGTGATTTTACCAGTTTTTGGAAAGTACGTGCGCAGCCGTGTATATCTGCTATCACCCAGCGTTGCCCCCCTCTGGGTAGCCGAGGTACAAGGCTTGTTGCTTTTTGAGTAATAGGACTAGGCTTGAACAGTTCAGCGAGTTTGTTAAATAATTTCCACAAAATATCAAATATTAAACGTTGAAAGTGTTTTTTATACTTTTGACAAGCAATTTAATACGAAACACACAATTCAAAAAAAAGATTTGTAATGTGTGTGTATCAATAAATCATATACGAATATAAGCTAAATTAGTGAATAAACCTCAAAAAGATAATTTTATACAAATTGCTAATTTATCTATATAACGCAGATGTTACTGATTGAATAGATAGAACACGGATTTTAAGCAAAATTATCTTTGAAAATGTGTGTAATCCGTAGAATCTGTGTTCCCCCAAGAGCAGAAGCGATGGGTGCTGCATCAATGCCAAGAAAAACGGGACGCACCCTCGATGCTAAAAAAGCGTTCCGTTGGTAGCATTATAAAACATAATAAGTTGCAATTTTAAGGACTATGGAATAAAAGACGGATAGTTTCTAAAAGATAATCTTTAGAAATCTAGGACATTCATCAGGAATAGGGATAAAATTAGCAGAAAAACCAGATGTACTGGAGCATTGGGCTATCAATCCAAGTCTTTTGTATTACTTTTGCCGGGTGCAAGTCAAATTGACTTCCTTATGCCCTCTCTTGGGGAGAGGTGGCTAAAAAGTGAAATTTAACTTCTATCCCTTTTGTCTTTTATTTATTCAAAATTAAATTGAAATGACACTCATTAGCTATTGATTATCAGTGCTTTATTTCATTAAATCAATTAATTAAAAAAATATTGGTGGAGCATACAGAAAGAATAAACCTAACCTACATTATCTCTGACATAGACAAGGCCCTCTCTTTTGAGTGGATAGCTGATGCTTGCAAAACAAAGGGCATACCCATCAGTTTTGTCTTGCTCAATGCTGGAAAGAGTACCTTTGAAGATTTTTTAAAAGAAAGAAAAATACCTGTAACCACCCTCAGGTACAGGGGTAAAAAAGATATGTTATCTGCTATTTGGAAACTTCGCAGCTTGCTCAAACGAACTAAGCCTGATGTAGTACACTGCCATTTTTTAGATGCCAACATCATCGGGCTATTGGCAGCAAAGAGTGCGGGCATAAAAACAAGGGTTTACACACGGCATCATTCCAGTTTTCATCACGTATATTTTCCCCGTGCTGTTTATTATGACAAGCTCGTAAATTACCTTGCCACAGACATTGTGTCTATCTCAGAGGTGGTAAGTGAAGTACTTACCAAGCGTGAAGGTGTCAAAGCACAAAAAATACATCTCATTCCACACGGTCTTGACCTTGATTTGTTCTCGAGCATCAGCGCAGCACGCGTCAAAGCACTCAAAGACAAGTATAGTTTTGCAAATCGTTGCGCACCTGTTGTAGGTGTGGTTGCACGACAAACCCACTGGAAAGGTATACAGTACATCATTCCAGCTTTTAAAAAGTTACTAACAGATTATCCCGAAGCGCACCTAGTGCTTGCCAATGCCAAAGGTGCTTACAAGGCTGAGATAACCCAACTACTTAATACACTTCCGAGTGGTACTTACACAGAAATTGCCTTTGAGTATGATTCTCCTGCTTTGTATCAGCTTTTTGATGTGTATGTGCATACCCCCATAGACCATCACTCAGAGGCGTTTGGACTTACCTATGTGGAGGCTTTGGCAGCCAAGATACCTTCTGTATTTACACTTTCGGGCATTGCCAATACATTCATCAGACACAAGGAAAATGCTTGGGTAGTGCCTTATCAAGATGCAGAAGCCATTTATGAAGGATTCAAAGAACTACTAACTAACCCATCACTCAAGGAAGCAATCATACAGCAAGGCTTTCTTGATGTATATACACACTTTAGCTTTAAGAAATTTTTTGAGGCGACTTTGCAGTTGTATCAGAAAAAATCTGCTAGAGATCAGACTGTTTACCCAAAAATTAAAAATGGCAGACAGCCAAGTTGTTAGAAAATAAATTTACTAATTTTGCTCACACAAGTATTCTCAATCCAAATTAATTGATTGCTCTAGTGTATGTTTTTTAATTCCCTTGATTTTGCTATCTTTCTGCCTATTGTGTTTGTGTTGTACTGGTTTGCAACACAAAAGTCTCTTCGGCTACAAAATCTACTTGTAGTAGTAGCAAGCTATGTTTTTTATGGCTGGTGGGATTGGCGTTTTTTGTCGCTGATTATTTTCAGTACTTTGGTTGATTATGTAATAGGCATACAGTTAGGCAAAGCCCAAAAGCAAGCTACAAGGTACATTTTGCTATGGATAAGCATTTCAGTAAATCTTGGTTTTTTAGGCTTTTTTAAGTACTACAACTTCTTTGTTGATAATTTTGTAGCAGCTTTTACCTTTTTTGAAAATCCTATTAGCCCAAGTTCACTCAATATTATCTTACCTGTGGGCATTAGTTTTTATACTTTCCAGACTTTAAGCTACAGCATAGATGTTTATAGAAAGAAACTTGAGCCTACTGCCAATTTTGTAGCCTTTGCAGCTTTTGTAAGTTTCTTTCCACAGTTAGTGGCTGGGCCTATTGAGCGAGCCAGTAATTTATTGCCACAGTTTTATAAAAAACGCCAGTTTGAACCCGACAAAGCCATAGATGGACTTAGGCAAATATTATGGGGGCTTTTCAAGAAGGTAGTCATTGCAGATAACTGTGCCGAGCTTGCCAATACCATTTTCAATAATTCAGACAACTACTCAGGCACTACGCTACTTTTGGGCACTTTTTTCTTTGCCCTTCAGATTTATGGCGATTTCTCGGGCTATTCAGATATTGCCATTGGTACGGCTCGTTTGTTTGGATTTAGCCTGATGCAAAACTTCGCCTTTCCTTATTTCTCCCGTGATATGGCAGAGTTTTGGCGAAGATGGCATATTTCACTCTCTACTTGGTTTAGAGATTATTTATATATTCCTCTGGGTGGAAGCAAAGGAGGTACTTGGATAAAAGTAAGGAATACCTTTGCTATTTTTATAGTAAGTGGCTTTTGGCATGGTGCTAACTGGACTTTTATAGTGTGGGGGACACTGAATGCAATCTATTTTTTACCTCTGTTGCTACTCAAACAAAACCGCAAAAACTTAGCCGTAGTAGCACAAGGCAAATACTTACCCACTTTACGTGAATTGATGAGTATGTTGCTTACCTTCTTCTTTACGATGGTGGCGTGGGTGTTTTTTAGAGCAAAGAATATTTTTCACGCTTTGGCTTACCTGAAAGCTATGTTTATAGGCTTTATCCAACAAGCGGCTTACATAGAAACAGTAGATTTTATGATGCAAAAAATATCGCCTACCCTGCCTATTTTGATACTCTTATTCATTTGGATTGAGTGGCTAGGGCGTGAACAACAATATGCCATTGCACGACTAGGTCTGACTTGGAAGCGTCCTCTAAGATGGGCAATGTATTATGCTTTGATTATCTTGTTTTTCTATTTTGCAGGAAAACCCCAAGAGTTTATTTATTTCCAGTTTTAAGCAATCTTATGAGATTATTTTTAAAGAAAATCACAATCTTCTTCTTTTTCCTCTTCTGCTACTTTGGTATTGTTTGGCTGAGTAATCAATACCTTATCTCGCAAAGCGAATTACCTTTCAAAAAAGCCCAAGTATTGATTGTGGGAGATTCCCATGTACAGCGTGCCATTAACCCCAAATACTTTGCTGATGCCCAAAACATAGCTCAAACTGCCGAAACCTATGTAGCAAGTTATTGGAAACTCAAATATATACTCAATAAAGTCAAAATAGATACTGTCATCTTAGGGTTTGCCCATCACAATATATCTGCCTTTAACGACAAAAAATTTGTCAATGAAGAAGCAGCTTCAGGGCATTTTGCTAGGCTTTATGCTATTCAAGAGTTTCATAAATTGGATAAAATACCCGTAAATTGGCTAGAATTTTACAAAATATACTTCCGTAATATGTTACTTATTCCTAAAACAAATCATCATTTGCAGTTTATTGGAGGGTTTAATAAATCTAAAAAGAGTAATGTGAAAGATTATCAAGGTGCTATTAATAAACACTTTTATACTGGAAAAAAAGAAATAGCAAGCTCTAATACTGCCATTGAGCATCTTCATAAAATCATAGATTTATGTCAGCAATACAAAGCCACCTTGATTTTATTAGATGCACCCGTACATACACATTACTATAATCTCATTCCTGCCAAATTCCTTTCTTTGTATGAAACAGAAAAAATCAAAGCAATACAAAAAGGGGCTTTTGCGATAGAAAAAGCAACCAGTAAGTATGATGATGAACTCTATCTAAATGCCAACCACCTCAATACAAAAGGAGCTAATCGTTTCACTCCTGAACTTATCAAGGCACTGCAAAAATAATTATCAAAATATCCTATCTTAGTGCCGATAATACTTTTTATAATTTTCTAGCTCTAACTCAGGGCAGAGTTCGGCAAGCTTGCGGTTGTTTTCGTGGTAGTAGTCTCCCACAAACTCGTGAATGTATTGCTTGTCATTTTTACCCTTGCCTGTGAGTGGCACGTATAGGTATTTGTACATTCGCCATGCTACCTTTGTAAGTACATTCATCCCAAAAAGCAATTGCCAGCGGTTGACAAATCTAAGATTTTGCATTTTGGCTAGATCTGGTGTTACATTTTCTCTTGCTAGGTTCAGCTTGTGAGGGTCTATACTCGTATTCATAAATTCCTCAATCTGATGGATTACCTTGCTGGGATTTTCGCTAACATCTTCATACTTGATGATTAGGACATCTGAGAACAAAGATTTGTAAAACTTAATCAATTCGTAGTATTTGAATGTATTGAGATGAATGTACAATCCCTTAGGCTCATATATGCCTTTTTTGAGTGATTTCTGAATAGACAAAACACCATTTTCACCTTTGAGATACTGGTTGTAAGTAGAGTAAATAATTTGCTCTTGCCCTCTTATGGCAATAATAATTTTTGCATTAGGAAAGTTATCTTTAATTCTTTTAGCGATTACGGCACGGTTTACAACCCCTCCAAAGCCCATAGGTCTCCCACATAAATCTTCACTTGTCCAGATTACTTTATCTTCAGAAATTGACTCAAAAATAGTTTTTAAGTCATGGCTATTATACAAAGATTCATCTGCATACAAAAATTGATTGATTGCCCCGCCAATATTAGGGAAATTTGCATGACGCTCTCTATGAACTAAACAAAAGTCATTGAGATTAGGAAAAATTTTTCTTTGTAAGAAAGTAGTACCAGTTTTATGCAATCCAATATGGATAAATATTTCTTTCACAATCAATTTGTTTTTAGAGGATAATATTTTTCATATTTTTCTAACTCTAGCTCAGGGCAGAGTTGGGCAAGCTTGCGGTTATTTTCGTGGTAGTAATCCTCCACAAATTTGTGAATGTATTGCTTGTCATTTTTACCCTTGCCTGTGAGTGGCACGTATAGGTATTTGTACATTCGCCATGCTACCTTTGTAAGTACATTCATCCCAAAAAGCAATTGCCAGCGGTTGATGAAACGTACTGTATGAATATGGCTGTAGTGTACTGTGATATTAGGTTCGTGAGCTTTTTCTTGATAAGGTTTTGAATGAGTCCCTACCCAGCTTTCTAGTTCTTTGATAATTGTTTCAGGATTCTCTTTAAATCTTTCATACAGTACTACTTTTACATCTTCAAAGAGTGATTGATACAGACTTAGTAGTTCATAATACTTAAATGTATTGAGATGAATGTAAAGTCCCCTAGGGTTATATTCACCCTTAGTGAGACATTGCTGGAGAGATAATGTACCTTTACTCGGCCCTTTGATGTACTGATTATACATAGAGTATATCATAGACTCTTGCCCACGCAAAAACAAAAGAATCTTTGCATTTGGGAAAATCTCTTTTAACCGAAGTGCAATTGTACTTCGGTTGATGGCACTTCCAAATCCAGTAGCTCGTCCCGAAAACTCTTCATCAGAAATCAGTACTTTATGACTTTTGATAGTAGCTAACTCTTGAATTAATTTGTTTTTATCAAACAAAGAGCCTTCCTCATAGCATAATTTATTGAAAAGCGGCTTTAATGTGGCTTGTCTAAGGTAAGGCTTGGGCAGGGCATACACTTCCTCAAAATTTGGGAAAACCAATGTCTGCAAAAATGTAGTAGCTGTTTTGTGCAAGCCAATATGAATGTATATTTCTTTTTCAGACATTATTAAATTCTATATGAATGCTATTTTTTTGAAAAAATCCACTTCTTGATATTCAGTATATCTCTTTTGAGCAGGTTGATATTATGCTGCACAAAAGCAGGAAAATTATGTTTGCGATAGAGGTGTGGGTGTCTGTCGTATTGATGAACTATGTTGATAATACGCCCAGTAGAGTCAGTTACCAAACCCTTGCGGTTGATGTATATCCGTGTTTTGGGTTTAAATCTTGAGATAGTAGATACAGCCCCTTTATCATCTTTTACTAGATGTAGAGGAATATCTTTGAGCAAGCCTTTATAAATCACATAGTTGTGTACGCCTTGGTCTTGACAGCCTTTTTCTTGAGTAATATAAAGCTGCTCGGTCATTGCCTTAAAATAATGTAAAAATGAAGGCACATCACCAATAGTTACCCCTGAGCAAGAGATGAGATTATCCCCTATTTCTTCTAAATCAGCAGGGCTAAAGGCATCTCTTATCCAAGCACTGTTATAGACATTGTCTCTGATTCTTTCGGATTCATCTTCTAAGTAGCAATACAATCCCTCTTTGAACGGATAATCGAAAGGGTCTTTTTGAAAAATCACATCTCTTGTATCTGCTATCAATACTTTATCGTAATTTGCTCCATATTCTTTCAAATAAGCATTGTAGAACAAATACCTCAATATTTTGGGTGAAGGCTGATAGCTAGTCTGTTCAGGTATATATTTCTCTAATTCGTTTGATTTGATGTAAGGATATGTTCTATCAAAATAATAGAGTTTTGCAGATGTTTTTTCAAGTGCTTGGTAAGTTTCCTGTTCCATTTCTCCCACAAATAATACCAAATCACCTTGAAAGCCACTCCGTTCAAGACTTGTAATCAAAGGTCTGAGATAGGTAAAAGTATAACCTCCTGCCAAGCCCATTACTAAGTTTTTTTTCAGACTCATAGTTATTTCTTCTTCAAAGCCTCCAAACTCAATCCAGTAGCATACAAGTACAATGTAAGTGAGTTTTTCTCATTTTTTTTAATTTCTTCAATAAACCCTTTTGGGCTATGGTATTGCTCATAGTAAGCAATCACATTTTTTCTAAGGGTTTGTATTTGGGCGGTTGGCATCTTGAGTACTTCTTTTACCTTACTTACTAAGTCTTCTTTGCCCTCAAAGATAATACAGTTTTTGAGATGTTCTAGTTTTGGGTGAAAATGTTCGGCATATTCTAAGATGGGGATAGTACCCACAGCCATGGCTTCTACTGCATTGTGGCAGAGGGGCATACGAATACCTGGAGTTGCCAAGAAAAAATCACTTTTGGCCAGAGTGGATAACCACTGTTCGTTCTCTATGCGTACCTCTAGGTTTACAGGGTTGCCAGGCGACCAAGCCCAGTTAGTCCAAACAAACTTGGGTAGATAGTCTGCTTGGTTTACTGTTTGAGCATCTTTGATTGTATGAATACAAAACTGCTCCTCCTCAGTAAGTTGTGCTTCTAAGGTTTTAAGGATTTCGTAGCGGTTTTCTTTCTTGAAAAAATCTTTGATAACAGGGTGGGTGTAGGATTCCTTATGCAAGTTTCCAGAGAAAAAAATACGCCGATTACGCTTTTGCAACCTAAGTTCGGGCAGGTCTTTGACATAATTTTGTCCGTAAGCGTTAGGGTGCATCGGAAAGGGGAACATCAAATAAGCATCATCTGATTTTTTTTCTGAAAAAGCATTTAAGCTCAAATAAATATATTTTTTAAAGCCCTGTAGAGGTACTTTTTGGGTATCACTGATGTAAATTGTGTTAATAGGCACAGGGGCTTTACTAGAAAGGTAAATGTGTAAATCGGTCAAATAGCTGGCATATCGCTCAAAGCTACCCAAGAAAGCAGTGCTTGGCTTGAGTATCAACTGATAGCCTGCTGCCTCAAAAAAATACAACACTGGATAGTAATAAGATTCAACTCGCTTGTCTTTGATGTCAAAAAATACAGCAGGTTTTTGGGCATCAAAAGTATTGCTTTTGAGTTGCTGATATAGGTCTTTTCCCCTCTGATAGTTTTTTTGGAGATGCGTGAGTTTATTGAGTATTCTTTGGAGCATAACACAACATCTAACAAAAATCTAAGGAAAAAGTAAAAAATAATTTCATCATTCTTTAATTTTAAATTGCTGGTAATGAGCACACTTAAAGTTAGGAATTCATAATTCATAGCTCATAATTTCCTCAACAGATGAATAAAGTTTCAAAAGTATGTATAATCTGGTGTAAAGCAAAACAGTGCAATCAGTTTTTAATCAAAAAATCTTTAAATACCATAGGTATTTTTTTATTTATAAATTCATCTAATTCAGGTGCAAGTCAAATTGACTTCCTTATGGGGCTTGTGTAAAAAGTATTTTAGGCGAAATTTTGTGTGGTTTTCATCATTTCACTGCCTCAGCATGTCACCCCACTCAAACCCTCCCCTCGGGGGGCTACGATTAGGGTACTTATCCCGTAAATAACTGATTATCAATAGATTAAAAATTTTATGGTAGTCGGTAGTCCCTGACTAAAGTGTGTATGCTGAAAAAAACTTGTTCATTACACCCCACCCAAACCCTCCCCTCGGGGGGAGGGCTTAATCTTAATTCGGTAAGTCGCTTATTATCATCGACTTACCTCCCCTTCCCCCTGAGGGGAAGGGGCTGGGGGATGGGGTGAAAACGGCTGAAAAAGCCATACACACTTAACTGTTGGACTACTGGCTTACTCTTGATGCTTAAGTCGCTTATTATCAACGAGTTAAACTCCCCTTCCCTTGAATATCCCCCTAAATCCCCCTTCGGGGGCTTTACCTACTAGTGTTGCGTTTCGGTTATTTTGTCGGAAATTTCATGACAAAAAGTGGGTTCTAGGGACGGGATAGCTTTGAGCGACCCCGTCCTTGTAGCAAGACCTTATCCGACAATTTAGCATAAACGCAACAGTAGTATGCCTGATAGACAAACTATTTTAAAGTTCAATAGAGGTGTTTTTTATGAACATTGGAAAGACTATCTACTATACCCAACCCAAATTGATTTGGAAAATAGGTGCACTGAAAATCCTTGAAAATCAAGTGATTCTTAGTATATTTGTAGTAT
This sequence comes from uncultured Cytophagaceae bacterium, assembly GCA_964480455.1. Classification (GTDB taxonomy): domain Bacteria; phylum Bacteroidota; class Bacteroidia; order Cytophagales; family Microscillaceae; genus JAABSX01. The sequence continues at coordinate 4,985 of CAYZQI010000081.1, read as the reverse complement.
TGGAATTTGCAAAAAACAAAAAATAAAATACCATGCAAAACAGCCCCGAAATAAAAGAGAAAACCGAAGAACAAGTGTTTGAGTTTGGGCTCAGCCAAAGAGAACTTCAAGAAATCCTTTTATTGCTCAAAGAAAAAGATGCTCAAAACCCAACTGCCCAAAAATTGATTGATAAATTTAATAGCCAAAGCCCCAAAAAAATAGAGAACAAACCTATGAGTTATAGCCAATTTACACTCAAAGAGGTCATGGAAGCTTTCCAACTGAAAGGTACCCCAGAATCATTTCCTGTTCTTTTTCCCAATATTACTGCCATAGAACCTTCCGAGCACCTAAAAAATGTACTGCAGCAAAATAAAATTATCCCTGCCAAAAGCGAAAAAGCAAGGAGCGAAACCATTATTACACCTATCTTGGTAGAGATTGCCCAAAGAAGCAACGGAAAGTTTACGGTGCTCTCAGGAGAGCGCATGGACGTGGATAGTAGCCGTGGCTTGGCTGGAGAATGTGATTATATTTTCAACACTTTCTCAGTTCGGCAAGTACTAACAGAACCTGTATTTGCCTTGGTAGAGGCCAAAAAAGGAGATATAGATGAAGGACTTGGGCAGTGCTTGGCGCAAATGATAGGTGCAAAAGAGCTTAACCAAGCCAAAGACAAACCCATTCCTGCCATCTATGGCTGTGTTACGAATGGTGAAATTTGGCAATTTTTGAAATTGGAACAAGATACCATCACCATTGATTATGACAGATACTACCTCTCCGAAATCAACAAACTTTTAGGCATTTTTCAGTACATCATTGATGAGTTTTTAGCGAATCAAGCTCAAAACCTTGAAAAACAGGTGTAAGTAATTGTTAGTTGTTAGTTAATTTAAGTGATTGATTATAAGGTATTTATAGTAAGTCAGCAATATAAACTAAATATGCTCTGGTACTAATAACCAAAAAATACAGTAAAAATATGCAAACCACTCAACATCACTTCATTGTAAACCTGAAAGATTCCTCTAAGGCTGAGGAATTGCTACGTTTTTTGGGCTACCTAGATTTTGTAGAATCTGTAAGTTATATAGACCTGCCTGACGCTTCGGAAGCAGACAACGAAATATCAGAGGAGAAAGAAGAAGAAGAACCCTCTTCCCAACCTTTATATTATACCCCAAAGATAGGCTATACTGTAGAAGACATGCAAGCCATTGCAGACCAGTTTCCTGCCGATAAAAAATGGACATACAGCAATTTGCTTGAGATTTTTCCCCCAAACCTCAAAATCAAAGTAGAAATCTTGCAAAACCAGCTTTTCATCACACAAAACCCCACTCCTTCCCATCAAATTCTACTAGGTAAGTTTTTATTTCAACTCATTGATTTTACAAGAAAGCATCAGCCAGGACAGGTGTTCAAAATACCCCTAGATACCAAACTAGATGAAGACAATGTAGTACAACCTGATATTTTGTTCATCTCTCCTCATCGCTACAAAGTGATAGAGGAGATGTGTATCAATGGTGCACCTGATATGGCATTAGAGATTTGGCTGCCCACCGAAAGCCAGGCCTATCGCCAAGCCAAGCACCAACTCTATGAACGACAAGGGGTAACTGAGTTTTGGCAAATCTATCCTAAAAAACAACATATCACAATAGAGGTGCTTGACCAAGAAGGGAAATACCCACTTTTCTCCGAAGCAAAAAAAGAAGGTACTTTACGCTCCAAAGTACTCGAAGGCTTTGAAATAGATATACAAACACTCATGTCCGATAAATTTTTTGAGCAAGAAAAGAAGAAAAATAAGCGCAAGACCAAAAACCAAGCTGAATAAGTAGGGCAAGACAATTTCACCACTAAGCACACTGAGAAGCACTAAGGAAAGTGTAAAGTATGAGTTGTGAAATGTGAGCTTTCAAAATGCTCATTATCAGTAACTTATAAATAAAAGTAATCAAAGTTATTTTTTACATTTTCCCAAGTTACACAGCGTTTTCTTAGTGAAACTATGTGTTACTATCTGTCCTTAGTATTAAAAAAGACAATTATATGCTAACTTACATGAATACAATCTCCTATAAAATACTCATAATCAGATACTTGATATGATTTTCAGTGCATAACCCAACACAGACTATGAGCGACTCGTTGCAGACACCCAAAAAATGAGTATCTTTGCTCCGAGAAGAAACAACCTAACTACTACAAAAGCGTTTCCATCTCTATATTGACAAGAATTAAATAGCATTTATGTCAGACATCGTACTCCGTGCAGAAAATATCTCTAAACAATACCGCCTTGGCGTTACAGGCTCAGGCACACTCCGTGATGACTTCGCCCGCTCTTGGGCAAAACTTAGAGGCAAAGAAGACCCTACTCTTAAGATAGGGCAAAGTAATACCTTAGATACCGTAGAGGGTAAGTATGTCTGGGCACTACAAGACATCAATTTTGAGGTAAAACAAGGGGAAGTGCTGGGCATCATAGGCAAAAACGGGGCTGGTAAATCCACCCTGCTCAAAATCCTTGCAAAAGTAACTGGCCCAACCACAGGGCAAATCAACATAAAAGGGCGAATTGCTTCTCTTTTAGAAGTAGGCACAGGTTTTCACCCCGAACTCACAGGACGTGAAAACATCTACCTTAATGGAGCTATCCTTGGTATGACCAAGCGGGAAATCAAAAGTAAATTAGACGAAATCATAGACTTTGCAGGGGTAGCCAAATACATAGACACCCCCACCAAACGCTATTCTTCAGGTATGACTGTGCGCCTTGCCTTTGCTGTAGCGGCTCACCTCGAACCCGAAATCCTCATTGTAGATGAAGTGCTTGCCGTGGGTGATGCCGAATTTCAGAAAAAAGCCATTGGCAAAATGCAAGACATCGCCAAAGGCGAAGGAAGAACGGTGCTGTTTGTGAGCCATAATATGGCTGCAGTACAAAATTTATGTACCACAGGAATGCTCTTAAACAGGGGGCAAATAGCTATGCAAGGCACTGCTGAAGAAGCCGTCAATTCATACATTCATTTTAATGATGAATTACACAAAATCCAAGTACGCTACGACCTTACAAAAGTAGAAAGAGGAAGATACGCAGGATTCCTTACTTTCAAACATGCCGAGTTTTCTCAAAATCCGCTGCCCTTTGGTGTACCTATACAACTCAAATTAGGACTAAAAACCCATCAAAAGGGTTTCGGAGAAGACCTTGATTTTGGGATTGCAATTGTCAACCGTAACAGTCAGCAATTGGTACATTTTAGTAACCGTTTTACTGGGCTAAAAATGAATCACCAATCTGATGAAGATGAATATGTCTTTGAGATAGAAAACAACCTTAGACCAGGTACTTATTCATTTATTCTTTTCTTACGCTCACAAAATATTATACAAGATTGGCTCAAGGGCGATGTTTTTCTTGAAATAGCTGACGGCAACCCTTATCATTACAGCAATACAGAAGAAATAAAAGCGGCAATTCTTCCCCAAATATCACTCAATGTGCTTTCTTATGCAAAAAAATAATGGTTTACTTACAAAAGCTACCAGACGTGTAGTCAATGCCTTTTTGGGCAAAAATACACGCAAAAAACTCATAAAAGCATTGTCTTGGGATATGGATTTGATCCATCACATAGCCCACCCCGATATGGGCATTGGCAAATACCAAACAGATGAACTCAGCGGTGAGGCGTATGTACTCAATACGGTACTTAGGGAAAAATTTGGCAATCGAGAAGATCTTGTTTTTTTTGATGCAGGGGCCAATGTGGGTAATTACTCTGCAAAACTACACAAAGCGTTCCCCCAAGCACAGATTTATGCTTTTGAGCCACACCCTAAAACTTTTGAGAAACTACAACAGAAACTCGGGAGTATCCAAAATGTGCATCTATTTAATCTTGGGCTGAATAGCGAAGCAGGTACAACACAACTGACTTCTATGAGCGAAAGTGGGTCCTCGCATGATAGTATTTACGCTGGAGTTGCTAACTTAGAAAAGCGAGGAACTCAACTTACAATAGATATATCTTTGGCTACAATTGATGAAATAGCACAAGAATACACGATTTCTAGTATAGATTTTCTTAAAATTGATACGGAAGGTAATGAATTGAATATTTTGAAAGGAGCGGAGAAGCAGCTAGAACGGCATAACATTAAAGTGATTCAGTTTGAGTTCAATAGCATGAACGTGTACTCAAGGGTATTTCTACGTGATTTTTATGAATTATTGACTGATTTTAGCATTTATCGTTTAGATAGCGAATCTCTAATACACCTCCCTGAATATGATGTGCGTAATGAAATTTTCCGTTTTCAGAATTTTTTAGCCATTCATCATAGTATTTAATAAGAAGAAATTTTTTATGGTTTTCGCCTTCAAAACTACATAAGGTTTCTATAACATACGTCACTAATTCTTCTTAATTGTAGCAGTAAGTTGCTCTGTACTAATGAAAAAGTAAAAACTAATAACTTTCTTCCAGAAGAGTTGCTATCTGTACGTCAGTGCAGGCAAAGTCTTGAACAAAGCCTTCAGCACTAATACGAAGCATAATATAGTCTCCAAAGTGTTTATCAGGGAAAAAATCAGGTACGTAACCCTTATAGTGGTACTTTTCTCCATCTGTATCTTCAAATACTAACTCACATCTATCGGCTGTTTTGTAGTTCGTGCTTACAGCTTCTGTATAAAACCAGTTTTCTATTCTCAATGTATTGAGGTCAATACTCAGGGTAGAGGCACTTTCATAAAACAAAATGTGCATTTTGATAAATTTTCGCATAATTGTCATATTTTTAGAAGATAAATATACAATTTTCCCACATTTACTCCAAAAGTTTTCTCGTAAAATTTCATATCTTTGTTTTATTCAAAAAGATGCAACATACTATGCAAAAGCCAACAATCAAATTTCCGTATGGAGTAAGCAATTTTACCAAGCTGAGTGAACAAGGTTATTTTTTTATAGATAAAACTC
>CAYZQI010000080.1:0-21485 GCA_964480455.1 uncultured Cytophagaceae bacterium | reverse complement strand
AAAAGCAAAAAGATTTGGAAACACAAAATTTGCCCACAAAATACTTTTATTGTTTTGTAAAACTTACAAGCTATCTTCAAAGAGGCTTTTGGGGAGTACAAATGGCACGATTTTGCTTGTTTGTAGCTTAAAAAAACATCTTTACCAATTTGTATGAGTGCAACAGTGGGAAAAATAATTAACCTAAAAGAGTGGAAATCTCAAAAACATACGCCCGAGAAAATAAGCTGGCAAACCCACAGAAAGCTGTACCTATGGCTGAGGGCGTTGCTGGCGTTGCTTGGTGTAGGATTTTTTTTATTAGATATTTTTTGGTTGAAAATATATGGCTTGGGTTGGTTAGGCATTGTAGGTTTTTTTCCACTTTTGTTGAGTAGTTTCATCTATCATACCCAATCAGTGATACTTTCTACTGAGGAGAACCTGCTCACCCTGCAAAGACAAAATAAATTTCACACAAAAATGCTGAAGATTCATCTTGAGGGGGTTACTGCCATAGAAGAAAACCTCACTCAAACACCTCCAAAAGTGGCTCGTTCGCTCGGTCATTTGTCGCTTTATTTAAAAAATGGTATGACTTATCATTTATCGCTCTCTAATGATGCCACACAAAACGAACTCTTTAAACAAGTGATTCTGGCACAAATAGGCAAAAAAAATAGCCTTCCACACATTCAGAAGAATGTATCTTAATCCTTTCAGCTTTTTGCCCTAGCTTTGGAGCAGTTTTTCTAATCACTCTCTACCATGTATGAAGCATAATTTTCTCCAAAAACGCCTCAAAAGTTTCTACTATGCATGCAGAGGCATCAAATACCTATTGCGCACGCAGCCCAATGCTTGGATACACAGCATACTGACCCTCTTGGTTGTTATTTTTGGATTCCTCTTTCAAGTTAATCTCTTTGAGTGGTGCATCTTATTGATAGCCATTGCCCTGGTATTGGCGGCTGAAGCCTTCAATACTGCCTTAGAAACGGTGGTAGATTTGGTATCGCCTGAATACCATGAATTGGCTGAAATTGCTAAAGATGTGGCGAGTGGTGCAGTTTTGATTACGGCTTTATTTGCTGCTTTGGTAGGTGCTATTATTCTTTTACCTAAGTTTTGGCTAATGATAGCGGTATTTTTTCAACATTGATTGTAAGGTTTAGTATTTTTGAGATCACAAGGAAATGATTACTTCATTCTGCTTTCTCCCTCATCAAGGAAATCAAATAACCTGACAGTCAAATAGAACCAATGACAAACTATTTTTTTTAGCATTGAGAGGGTAGATACTACTGAAATCCTCTCCCCTCAATTATTATTCAAGCAGTCTGACTGTCTGTCTTATCTAAATGCTTGCATACCTGTTATTTCATTGCCCAGAATGAGCAAATGAATATCGTGTGTTCCTTCATAAGTTACAACAGACTCGAGGTTCATCATGTGTCGCATAATGGGGTATTCCCCAGTAATGCCCATTCCGCCTAAGATTTGGCGTGCTTCACGAGCTATGTTGATTGCCATTTCTACATTGTTGCGTTTGGCAAGAGAAATTTGTGCGGTGGTGGCGCGTCCTTGGTTCATCAGGTTACCTAATCGCCAACAGACAAGCTGTGCTTTGGTGATTTCGGTAAGCATTTCGGCTAATTTTTTTTGTATTAATTGAAATCCAGCAATGGGTTTTCCGAATTGATTTCGCTCGAGGGCATAGCGTTTGGCAGTGTCGTAGCAGTCCATAGCTGCTCCCATTGCGCCCCAAGAGATGCCGTAGCGGGCTTTGTCAAGGCATTTTAAAGGCCCTTTTAAGCCAGAAATATTGGGAAGCAAGTTTTCTTTTGGTACTTTCACATCTTGAAACACCAGCTCTCCTGTGATGCTTGCTCTAAGCGACCATTTATTGTGAATCTCTGGAGCAGAGAATCCTTCCATACCTTTTTCTACGATAAGCCCATGAATGCGTCCTTCCTCGTTTTTTGCCCAGACAATGGCCACATCAGCATAGGGGGAGTTCGAAATCCACATTTTAGCTCCATTGAGTAGATAATAGTCGCCCATATCTTCAAAGTGTGTTTCCATGCCTGCGGGGTTAGAGCCGTGGTTGGGTTCAGTCAATCCAAAACAACCCAAAAATTCACCTGAGGCAAGTTTGGGTAAGTATTTCTGACGTTGCACCTCAGAGCCAAAAGCATAAATAGGATACATCACGAGTGAGCCTTGTACCGAAGCCGTAGAGCGCATGCCTGAGTCGCCTCTTTCTATTTCTTGCATCATCAGTCCATAAGCCACATAATCTAGTCCGCCATTAGGGTTATATTCTTCGGGTACAGTAGGGCCAAAAGCACCTACCTCTCCAAATTTTTTGACAATATGACGAGGGAAAATAGCTTTTTGCGCACAATCTTCTATAATTGGTGAGATTTCTTGCTTCACAAAATCACGCATGGTTGCTCTGATGAGCTTGTGTTCTTCGGTGAGCAGGTCATCTATGTCATAAAAATCAGGTGATTCGAATACATCTTGTTTACTTGATTTTGTAAACTGTTTTTCCTTTGGAGTGGCTAGTGTAGTTTCTATCATAAATTTATCTTCTTTTTGTTCAAATATAGTCAGTTTTACGCAAAAACACATAGAAAAGTAGTTTTTTTAATTAATAAGTTTTTGAAAATGTCCGATGAAATGAATAATTTTAGACAAAATAATCAATAACTACATTAAAATTTATAATTGTATGATTACCATCATAGAAGATACTTACAGAACGCTCCATTTTTACAAAGAACAATCACTTTTTGAAGATGTGTGGAGTAGTAATTCCTACAATATGAACGAACAGCTCTTCAAACAAGCTACCCATCAGCATTACGAAGCTCGCGCCAAATATGCCCCTGAACTGATGCTCAGTGATGTACGTGCTTATGCTTTTACTGTTAATCCTGAACTACAAGCGTGGTTAGCTTATGAAGCCAAGCAACAAGAAAAGGATATTATTCCTTTGAAAAAAATTGCCATTTTGGTTTCAGAAGATTTCATCACCCAGCTTAGTGTTGAGCAATCTTTTGAAGAGCTGAAAATAGACCAACGCACAAAATACTTTACAGACAGAGAGGAGGCTTTGCGGTGGTTAGTAGCTTAAAAGCATGAAGCTAACAACTGCCAAGGTTATTTTTTTCCAATGCCAAGCCCCTTGCCACGCAGCCTTGTTGAAGACGAGTCATCATCTTTTATTTTGGGTGGGGTGCTATCACTTTTACTTTTTAAATCTCCTTTGAGTGATAGCCCTATGGGCTTAGTAGCTACTGTTTTGAGTTCTTCGGGCTCGGCATAGTCTTTCAGGTCAAGGGTTTTGAGGCGTTGAAAAACTGCTTCCACATTGGGGCGTTTGCGGTAGTCTTTGAACCACATTTCTTGTATGAGTGCTACTAAGTTGGCAGGTAGCCCTTCGGAACGGATAGAAAGTGCCTCATCGTACTGTACCACCTCCCAAGCATAGCTAAATCGTTCTTGGTCAAAGTCAGGTAGTGCGCCTGTTAGGTATTGATAAAAGAGCAACCCCAATGCAAAAATATCAGATTTTGTGGTGAGGTCTTTGCCCTGTATGCGTTCATCTTGTTTGATGTACCAAGCTAACTCAGGCGAGTAAAACGCCATATCGCCTACAAGGTCCTCGCTAAATTCGGGAGGACTAGCAGAGAAGTAACTATTGTCAAAATCTATTAATTTAGCGGTATAGTTGCCTGTTTTGGTTTGTTTGATGAGTACATTATCGGGTTTGAGGTCGCCGTGTACTACTTCGGCTTTGTGCAGTACATTGAGGCTATGCGCAATGGTTTTGAGGATGAGTACTTTTTTGGGCAGTGAGAGTGCGGCTATTTCTGCAATACTCAGTGAAGCAACATCTACTTTTTCGGTTACTTTATAGTATTTGCTTTCATTCCTAAAAAAATCTACTGTAAAAACTAGGTTTCCGCCCTCGCCGCATTTTTCATTGACTTCTTTCATCAAGGCTTGGTGATGTGCTTCAAATTTTTCGCAGATTTTTAATTTTTTAGCTTTTGATGCAGGGCTACCAGGCGCATTTTTGGTGGGATACTTGGGTGCGAGAAACTCTTTCATAAAATATTCTTTACCGTTTTTGCTGGCAAAAGTCCATTTGCTCAAGCCTCCCCCAGCTGTGGTAAAATCTTTGAGTACAGTATAACCTTTGATGATGTCGCCTTTTAACATAATTGAATCCAATATTTTTGGGTTGTATCACAAAAATAAGACTTAAAGCGCAATCTTCCATTCATCTCTTAGATTATCTTTTGGATTCTTTTATTTCTTTAATCTTTTCTTTGTTAGTGAAAATTAATGCTTTCTATTCCTTTTCACACACTGCAACCCTCACGCCTTTTTATTCAATTTGTACCTCGAGTGAGTTTTCTAACTTTTGAAATAAATCTGTAAGATGTACTTTTGAATAAATCGCTGAAAATCAAGCAAATGTAATTACAAGAACTTCATCTACCCTTGTTGATAATTGCTAAAATACTTGCCCATTTCAAGAAACTTGCTAACTTTGAGATTAGAAAAACAAAATAGCGTTGAAATTGAGTATGAATATCCAAAAAAATAGCCCATCACCAAAAAATATCTTTGACAAAATATGGGCATCTCACATTGTAAGAAGCCAAGAAGGTGCACCTGATGTACTCTACATAGATACACACTTTATCCACGAAGTAACTAGCCCACAAGCTTTCGAGGGATTGAGAAAGAGAAGTATCAAGGTCAGAAATCCGCATAAAACCGTAGCCACCGCCGACCATAATGTGCCTACACTCAACCAACATCTACCCATTCAAGAAAAGCTCTCACGCTTTCAAGTAGATACCCTTACCAAAAACTGCCAAGAGTTTGGACTGGAACTCTATGGCTTAGGACACCCCAACCAGGGTATTGTACACGTGATTGGCCCTGAACTTGGCATCACACAGCCCGGTAAGACCATCGTCTGTGGAGATAGCCACACCTCTACCCACGGGGCGTTTGGCACAGTGGCATTTGGCATAGGTACTAGCGAGGTCGAGATGGTACTGGCTACGCAGTGCCTCTTGCAATACAAGCCCAAAACTATGAAAATAGAAATCAATGGTACACTGGCCAAAGGAGTTACTTCAAAAGATATTATCCTGTATGTCATCTCTCAGATTGGTGTGGGCGGCGGTACAGGCTATTTTGTAGAGTATGCAGGCGAGGCAATTCGCTCACTCTCTATGGAGGCACGCATGACTATCTGCAATATGAGTATAGAAATGGGCGCAAGGGGAGGTTTAATCGCTCCTGATGAAACTACTTTTGAATACCTCAAAGAGCGTGAGTTTGCACCCAAAGGTGAAGACTGGGACAAAGCCTTGGCCTATTGGAAGAGCCTTGCCTCTGATGAAGGCGCAGCTTATGATGCTGTCTTGAGCTACCATGCCAGAGACATCAGCCCAATGATTACCTATGGTACTAATCCGGGTATGGGCATTGGCATTGATACTGCTGTGCCTACCTCTGAGTCACTTACCCCCTCAGACGCAATAAATCTACAAAAATCATTGAAATACATGGACTTGCAAGAGGGAGAAAAACTATTGGGCAAAAAGATAGATTATGTATTCATAGGCAGTTGTACCAACTCACGCATAGAAGATTTGCGTGCAGTGGCAGAAATTGTAAAAGGACAAAAAAAAGCAGATGATGTAGAAGTTTGGATAGTACCTGGCTCTAAACGTGTAGAAAAACAAGCAAAAGCGGAAAAGCTAGACCTTATTTTCAAAGAAGCGGGTTTTGAGCTACGTGAGCCTGGCTGTTCGGCTTGTCTGGGAATGAACGAAGATAAAATCCCAACAGGAAAATACTGTGTTTCAACCTCTAACCGCAATTTTGAAGGAAGACAAGGACCTGGAGCACGTACCTTTTTAGCAAGCCCTCTCACAGCAGCAGCTACTGCACTCACAGGTAGAATTACTGATATAAGGGAATTGTTAGCGTAAATAGTAAATAATAATGACTTAAAATAGATTTTATCACAAAAATATATCATTCTTGTTTTTTTTAGATAGAAGCAGATGATTAGACAGGAGATTATTCAAATGGCACGCATACTTACAGGCATACAAAGTTCTGGCAGACCCCACCTAGGCAACCTACTTGGGGCAATTGAACCTGCCATAGCACTTTCAGAAAATGACAACAATGATTCGTTTTTTTTTATTGCAGATTTTCACTCACTTACAACTATTCGTGATGCAGCACTTCGCCAAGAAAACACTCTTGCCGTAGCGGCTGCTTGGTTGGCTTGTGGCTTTAATACCGAAGTAAATACCTTTTACAGGCAGTCGCATATTCCTGAGGTTACTGAACTTGCCTGGTACTTATCTTGCTTTATGCCTTACAGTCGCCTAAAACTTGCACATTCTTTTAAAGATAAATCTGAGAAACTGGGTGAAGACAATATCAATGCAGGATTGCTCAACTACCCAATTTTGATGGCTGCCGATATTTTGCTCTATGATGCTGAGTTTGTACCTGTGGGCAAAGACCAAGAGCAACACCTAGAAATCACACGTGACCTGGCGCAACGCATCAACACACACTACGAAGCAGAACTATTTGTATTGCCCGAAGCAAAAATTAGCGAAGATGTAAAAACCATTCCAGGTACTGACGGGCAGAAAATGAGCAAATCTTATAACAATACGCTCGATATTTTTGCACCAGAAAAAGAACTTAAAAAGCAAGTGATGGGCATTGTTACGGATAGCACACCTCTTGAAGAACCGAAAAGCCCTGATACCTGCACGGTGTTCAAACTTTTTTCGTTATTGGCTGAAAAAGAGGCAACTACTACTATGCGACAAAACTATGAAAAAGGAAACTATGGCTACGGACATGCCAAAAAAGAACTGCTAGGTCTTATTTTAGATAAATATAACGAACCACGCCAAATATTTGACTACTATATGAGCAATATAGAAGACCTTAATAAACGCCTAGAGAAAGGAGAGTCAAAAGCCCGCTATGTAGCCAATGAGGTGTTAGAACGTGTCAGAAAACACATGGGTTTTGGCAGAAATTAGACTTTAAGGTTTTTTGACATTTATGCTGCTAATAGTGGTTGATAATGCTTGTTATCTGAACTAAAGCCTTCTCTTACCTTGTTAGAGGAGATCAAATAGTTAGTTTATTTACCCACTCATTTGTGGAGTAAGTCTGCCTCAATGGATTAATTTCGTTTAAATAATCAGCATAAAATAAAATTAAGATGGCAAAAGAAACATTTACAAAAAATATCAATATCAAAAATCGTAAAGCAAGTTTTGAGTTTTACTTTTTGGAAAAGTATGTTGCAGGTATGCAGCTACAAGGCACGGAGATAAAATCCATCAGACAGGGAAAAGTAAACTTACAAGATGCCTTTTGTTATTTCAAAAATGGAGAACTTTGGATAAAGCAAATGCAAATCTCTGCCTATGAAAATGGTACACATTATAACCATGTGGCAGATAGGGAAAGAAAGCTACTATTGAGCAAGAAAGAACTAAAGAAACTTATTAGTGGTGCTGAGGAGCAGGGCGTTACCATTATACCTACCCGCTTATTTACCAATGAAAGAGGCTGGGCAAAACTTGAGATAGCGTTAGCAAAAGGAAAGAAACTCTACGATAAACGTGAGAGTATCAAAGAAAAAGATACCAAGCGAGAATTAGCAAGAATGCAACTTTAAAGATGAGGAGCACTATGCTTCTCCCATAGTACCTCCAAAGTTAATGGGCATGTTAAACTCATCGCCGGCATTAGAGACAATCTGTCCATTACTCTCTTCATATTTTTTGATATTATCTTGCAAAGCTGCCAAGAATCGTTTTGCGTGTTCGGGGGTAATGATTACTCTAGATTTGACTTTTGCTTTTGGCAAGCCAGGCATCATTCTTATGAAATCAATCACAAACTCGCTGTTTGAGTGTGCTATCATAGCCAAATTGACGTAAGTTCCTTCTGCTATTTCTTCACTAAGTTCTATATTTAGCTGGTTTTTAAATTCAGGAGTATTTTTTTGTGCCATTATTTGTTTATTTAGAAAGCCTAGTAGTCATTTTGGCTACTAGGCTTTTGTATGAAGTACTTTTTATTTTTCTAGAGATTATTTTTGCAACTGTTTCTTTTTGTCTTTTTCCTCTTTTACAGATGGGGTAATGCTCGGTATTGGTCGGGCATCCTCTTCAAAGCCTACTTCTAGGTCTTCATATTGGCGTAGCCCTGTACCTGCTGGAATAAGATGTCCTACAATTACATTTTCTTTCAAGCCCAGTAGGTAGTCTGTCTTTCCATTAATAGCAGCTTCGCTCAATACTTTAGTAGTTTCTTGGAAAGAGGCAGCCGAGATAAAGCTATCTGTTCCTAATGATGACTGTGTAATACCTTGTAGTGTAGGTTTAGAAACTGCTGGAACAGCATCTCTTACTTGTAATAGGCTTAGGTCTTTACGCTTCAAGCTAGAGTTTTCATCTCTTAGAGTACGGTTAGTAATGATATGCCCTGGTTTGAAGCGAGTTGAGTCGCCTGAGTCTGTCACCACTTTTTTATCTAAGATGCTGTCATTTTCTTCTCGGAAGCTAAATTTATCTACCACTTGACCAGGCAAGAAGCTACTATCTCCTGGATCGATGATTTCTACTTTTTGCATCATTTGTCTTACGATACACTCAATGTGCTTATCATTGATTTTCACCCCTTGCAAGCGATATACTTCTTGTATCTCATTCACAAGGTATTCCTGTACAGCGGTCGGGCCTTTGATGGCTAAGATATCCGAAGGTGTAATGGCACCATCAGAAAGCGGCTGCCCAGCCCTTACGAAATCATTATCTTGCACCAAGATATGTTTAGAAAGTGATACAAGGTATTTTTTCTTTACACCATCTTTTGATTCTACATTAATCTCACGATTACCACGCTTAATGCCTCCATAAGTAACTACACCATCTATCTCACTTACTACGGCAGGGTTAGATGGGTTACGTGCCTCAAAAAGCTCTGTTACGCGGGGTAGACCACCCGTAATATCGCGTGTCTTGCCGAGTGTTCTCGGGATTTTAGCTAATATCTGTCCAGGTAGTATGGGTTTACCTTCTGCTACTGAGATGTGCGCCCCTACGGGTAAGTTATAACTTTTACTTGTTTCTTCATCACCTGTATCCACAATGATGGTAGGATTTTTTGTTTTATCTTTGGTATCAATGATTACTTTCTCACGGAAGCCAGTCTGTTCATCGGCTTCTTCTTTGTAAGTAACCCCTTCAATGATTGCCTCAAAAATAGAATTTCCTTTGATTTCTGAGATAATTACCGCATTGTAAGGGTCCCAATTACAAATTTCATCATCTTTGCTTACGGTCTGTCCATCTTTTACCCTTAGGTAAGCGCCGTAGGGTACATTGGTTGAAATCAATACTTTACTTTTATCAGGAGTCATGATTTTGACTTCTCCCGAGCGTCCCATAATTACCTCGGTATCATTTCCTTCACTATCTTTGGTTGCCAATCTTCTGATGTCTTCAAACTCAATAATCCCATCAAATTTAGCTCTGATAGTCGCCTCCGAAGCGATATTAGTAGCTACCCCACCTACGTGAAAAGTACGTAGCGTAAGTTGTGTACCTGGTTCGCCAATAGATTGTGCTGCGATAACCCCCACAGCTTCGCCTTGTTGCACCAATTTACCCGTGGAGAGGTTACGTCCATAACACTTCATGCATACCCCATACCTTGTTTCGCAGGTCAGTACAGAGCGAATCTCAACTGTATCAATGCTTGTTTCGTCAATACGTGCCGCAATTTCCTCGGTAATCTCTTCGCCAGAAGCAATGATGAGTTCTTCGGTGAGAGGGTCAAATATATCATGAACCGATACCCGTCCTAAGATACGCTCTGAGAGCGGCTCAACAATGTCTTCGTTGTCTTTCAGTGCGGTGATAGAAATTCCACGCAAAGTGCCACAATCTTCTTCGGTGATGATTACATCTTGAGCTACGTCCACAAGTCGGCGTGTAAGGTAACCGGCATCAGCGGTTTTCAGTGCAGTATCTGCAAGCCCTTTTCTAGCACCGTGTGTAGAGATAAAATACTCAATTACATCTAGTCCTTCTTTGAAGTTAGAGATGATTGGGTTTTCGATAATTTCACCAACAGAACCTACTAAGTTTTTTTGAGGTTTTGCCATCAGCCCACGCATACCTCCCAGCTGACGAATTTGCTCACGCGAGCCACGCGCGCCTGAGTGCATCATCATATAGATGGAGTTAAAGCCTTGTCGGTCTTCCACCATCTTTTCCATCAAGATTTCAGTAAGTTCATTGTTGATTTTTGTCCAAACATCAATAACTTGATTGTAGCGTTCGTTGTCAGTAATCAACCCCATCTGATAATCTGAGGTAATATTTTCTACTTTGGTACGTGCTTGGGCGATAAGGTCGTCTTTTTCTTCAGGCACGAGAATATCTCCTAAACCAATTGAGAGACCTCCACGGTAAGCTGTATAAAACCCTAGGCTTTTAATATTGTCTAGGAAGTCGGCAGCCTTGGAAGTGCCCGTGATTTTGAAGACTCGGCCAATGATTTGCTGAAGTTTCTTTTTGGTCAGCAATTCATTAACAAAACCTACTTCTTCGGGTACACACTCATTGAAAAGTACACGTCCTGCTACGGTTTCAATCAGTTCTTCTTTGAGTTCGCCGTCAGGTTGTCTTACTTTTACTTTTACTTTGATGTTGGCATTTTTTGAGATTTTATTTTCATTCAGTGCAATAATGACCTCTTCTGACCCGTAGAAGGTCATTCCTTCTCCAGGTACGGGTTCTTCTGGCGTACTTGGTTTACCTTTGGTAAGGTAATACAAGCCCAACACCATATCTTGCGAAGGTACTGTGATGGGTGCACCATTGGCAGGGCTTAAAATGTTATGAGAGCAAAGCATCAAGAGCGAAGCCTCTAGCACAGCAGCGTGTCCGAGAGGGACATGCACTGCCATTTGGTCGCCATCAAAGTCAGCATTAAAAGCTGTACAAGCGAGTGGGTGCAATTGTATTGCTTTTCCTTCAATTAGTTTCGGTTGGAATGCCTGAATACCAAGACGGTGCAATGTAGGCGCACGGTTAAGCATGACAGGGTGTCCTTTGAGTACGTTTTCTAATATATCCCAAACCACAGGGTCTTTTCTATCTACAATTTTCTTAGCAGATTTTACAGTTTTCACAATTCCTCTTTCAATCAATTTACGAATGATAAAAGGTTTGAAGAGTTCTGCTGCCATATTTTTGGGTAGCCCGCACTCATGGAGTTTGAGTTCAGGCCCTACTACAATCACTGAGCGTCCTGAGTAATCTACACGCTTACCGAGTAAGTTCTGACGGAAGCGACCTTGTTTTCCTTTAAGCATATCTGATAGCGACTTGAGGGCACGGTTACCGTCTGCACGTACTGCATTTACCTTTCTCGAGTTATCAAACAAAGAATCGACAGCCTCTTGAAGCATACGCTTTTCATTACGTAGGATTACCTCAGGGGCTTTGATTTCCATTAGTCGCTTCAAGCGATTATTTCTGATGATTACTCTACGATAGAGGTCATTCAAATCTGAGGTAGCAAATCGCCCACCATCAAGGGGTACGAGGGGGCGCAGTTCAGGTGGAATAACGGGCACCATTTTGATAATCATCCATTCAGGATTATTCTGGATACGGTTTTGGGCATCACGGAACGCCTCTACTACTCTCAGTCTTTTGAGTGCTTCTCCTTTTCGCTGTTGAGATTTCTCTGTTGATGCAGAGTGTCTAAGTTGCGCAGATAAGTCTTCTAAGTGAATGCGTTTCAGCAGGGTTTCAAGTGCTTCTGCTCCCATTTTGGCTACAAACTTTTGTGGGTCTTCATCGTCAAGTAGTTGGTTTTCCCTTGGAAGTTTATCCACAATATCCAAATACTCTTCTTCGGTGAGGAAGTCAAGCTCGGAGATACCTTCTTCTTCCATAATACCTGACTGAATAACCACATAACGTTCGTAATAGATAATTTGGTCAAGTTTTTTGGTAGGTAGCCCAAGTAGATAGCCTATTTTGTTGGGTAGTGAACGGAAATACCATATATGTACTACGGGCACTACTAACTCTATGTGGCCCATACGTTCACGGCGTACTTTCTTTTCGGTAACCTCCACTCCACAGCGGTCGCAGATGATTCCTTTGTAACGAATACGTTTGTATTTTCCACAATGACATTCCCAGTCTTTGACAGGTCCGAAAATACGTTCGCAGAACAAACCACCCATTTCGGGTTTGTAAGTACGATAATTAATCGTTTCGGGCTGAGTTACCTCTCCATAAGAAGAATCTAAGATAGACTCAGGCGAGGCAAGGCTAATTGTTACTTTCTTAAAATCGTTGGTTATTTTTTTGTTTTTCTTGAATGCCATTATGACTAGAATGTTAAAATTTTTAA
The DNA here is from genome assembly GCA_964480455.1 of uncultured Cytophagaceae bacterium. Taxonomy (GTDB): domain Bacteria; phylum Bacteroidota; class Bacteroidia; order Cytophagales; family Microscillaceae; genus JAABSX01. Next base: position 8,978 of record CAYZQI010000080.1, on the reverse strand, counting down.
GAATGATTTAAAGCGAAGATGCTTCTCCAAGCGGCAGAAGCTACTTGTATAGAAAGGCAGGGCTTACTCTAGGGTAATCTCCAATGCCAATCCTCTCAGTTCATGTACCAATACATTGAAAGATTCAGGAACGTTGGGCGTAGGTATGTTTTCTCCTTTGACAATGGCTTCATACGCTTTGGCACGTCCTATTACATCATCAGACTTCACAGTCAGGATTTCTTGCAACACATTGGCAGCACCAAAAGCCTCTAATGCCCACACTTCCATTTCTCCAAATCTCTGCCCACCAAACTGTGCCTTACCTCCCAGAGGCTGCTGAGTAATGAGTGAGTAAGGTCCAATAGAGCGGGCGTGCATTTTATCATCTACCAAGTGTCCGAGTTTGAGCATATAAATGATGCCTACGGTAGTTGGTTGGTCAAAACGTTCTCCTGTTAGGCCGTCATTGAGGTAAGTACGCCCAAACATTGGGAGATTCGCCTTTTTGAGTTCTGCTGCCACATCTTCTTCGGTTGCACCGTCAAAGATAGGCGTTGCATAAGTTTTACCTAATATCTCACCTGCCCAGCCCAAAACTGTCTCATAAATCTGTCCAATGTTCATTCTCGAGGGTACACCAAGTGGATTTAGTACTATATCTACTGGTGTGCCATCGCTAAGGAAAGGCATATCTTCTATGGGTACGATTTTGGCGACAATACCCTTGTTACCGTGTCGTCCTGCCATTTTATCACCTACTTTGAGTTTGCGTTTTTTGGCTACATATACTTTGGCGAGCTGTACAATGCCATTGGGTAGTTCATCACCAACTTCTTTTGCAAATCGTTCTCTTTTGAAAAGGCCTGAAATTTCGTTGCGTGCACGCACATAATTTTTGATAAGTTCCATCAACATTTCGTTGATTTCGGTATCATCTGTCGCCGTTTCACAGCGAATATCAGCAATGAGATTTACTTCTTCGGGCACATTGTAAGAGCTTTCATCTCTGTAGGGGTCTTGTTTGGGGAAGAGATTTTCCACAATATTTTTCCTTGAAAATTTTACTCCTTCTGAGACGATTTCATCACCAAATTTATGTTTAATTCCTTTGCATATTTTTCCTTCCAGCAACTCGACTGTTTTTTCAATCATTCGCTCTTGCGTATTTAGGAGGTCTCTGCTATACTTTTTGAGTAACTGTTTTACATCTTCTTTGGCTTTGGCGCGTAGGTCTTTATCGCGTTTAGGGCGTGAAAATAGTTTTGTATCAATTACAACACCTCTGAGTGATGGAGGTGCTTTTAGAGAAGCGTCTTTCACATCACCAGCTTTATCTCCAAAGATAGCTCTGAGTAGTTTCTCCTCTGGGGTTGGGTCAGATTCTCCTTTTGGAGTAATCTTACCGATTAGTATATCTCCTTCTTTGACTACAGTGCCGAGTTGTATGATTCCGTTTTCGTCGAGGTGTTTAATCGCTTCTTCACTTACATTAGGAATTTCTGAGGTAAGTTCTTCTTCACCACGTTTGGTATCTCTTACTTCTAGCTCGAACTCTTCAATGTGAATCGAGGTAAATACATCTTCTTTTACAACTCGCTCTGAAATAACAATGGCATCTTCAAAATTGTATCCTTTCCAAGGCATAAAAGCTACTTTCATATTGGCCCCTAAGGCGAGTTCTCCTCCTTGGGTAGCGTACCCTTCACAAAGTGGCTGTCCTTTTTTTACTTTATCGCCTGTTTTTACAATGGGTCGCAAGTTAAGGCAAGTATCTTGATTAGTTCTTCTGAACTTAATCATCTTGTAAGTAGTATATTCTTCCTGAAAAGATACTAATCTTTGTTTCTCATCATAGTCATATTGTACTACAATTTCGTTGGCATCTGCTGAATAGACCATGCCATCATGCTCGGCTACCACTAAGGCACGCGAGTCGAGTGCTACCCTTTTCTCAAGCCCAGTTCCTACAATAGGTGCTTGTGGGTTAAGTAATGGCACGGCTTGTCGTTGCATGTTAGAACCCATCAAGGCACGGTTTGCGTCATCATGCTCTAAAAAAGGAATCAAAGAGGCCGCTACAGATACAATTTGGTTGGGCGCAATATCCATAAAAGAAAGTTGCTGTGGCTCTACTACGGGAAAATCGCCCTCAAATCTAGCTTTTACTTTATCATTGATGTAGTTTCCTTTGTCATCAATGGGCGCATTGGCTTGTGCTATGTAGTTTTGGTCTTCTTCTTCGGCAGTGAGGTAATCCATAGTAGTGGTAACTACACCATTGACTACTCTGCGGTAGGGAGTTTCTATGAATCCCATTCCATTGATTTTTGCGTGTACACAAAGCGAAGAAATCAATCCGATGTTAGGACCTTCTGGTGTTTCAATGGTACACAAGCGTCCGTAATGAGTATAATGTACATCTCTTACTTCAAATCCTGCACGTTCGCGTGATAATCCCCCAGGCCCGAGTGCCGACATACGGCGTTTGTGGGTTATTTCAGAGAGGGGATTGGTTTGATCCATAAACTGAGACAACTGGTTTGTTCCGAAGAAAGAATTAATGACCGAAGACAAAGTTCTTGCATTAATTAAATCAACGGGTTTGAAGTCTTCGTTATCACGGACATTCATTCTTTCTTTGATAGTTCGTGCCATACGTGCCAATCCCACACCAAATTGGGCATAAAGTTGCTCTCCTACGGTGCGTACACGGCGGTTGCTGAGGTGGTCAATATCATCTACTAGGGCGCGAGAGTTTATCAGACCAATCAGGTATTTTACAATAGACACAATATCTTCGGTAGTAAGCACCCTTACTTCGTGCCCTATCTCTAGGTTCAATTTTTTGTTGATTCTGTAGCGTCCTACTTCTCCCAAATCGTATCTTTTATCGCTAAAAAACAAGCTATGGATAATATCACGTGCAGTCTGCTCGTCAGGTGCTTCTGTATTTCTGAGTTGTCGGTAGATTTGCTCTAAGGCTTCTTTCTCAGAGTTAGAATTATCTTTTTGGAGGGTATTATAAATGATTGAATAATCTGCAATATTTACATTTTTTCTATGCACAATAATAGATTTCACACCAGACTCCATGATGGTTTCTATGTCTTCTTCTTCTACTACTGAATCTCTCTCGAGCAGCACCTCATTACGGTCAATAGAGACCACCTCTCCTGTATCTTCATCTACGAAATCTTCTGTCCAGGTGCGTAATACACGTGCAGCAAGTTTTCTGCCTACAATTTCTTTGAGTGCTTTCTGATTGGTTTCTACCTCTTCGGAGAGGTTAAATAAATCTAGTATTTCTTTGTCTGTACTGAAGCCTATTACTCGGAGGAGGGTAGTAACAGGGAATTTCTTTTTACGGTCAATGTAAGCATACATTACGTTGTTTACATCAGTAGTAAATTCTATCCAAGAACCTTTGAAGGGGATAATTCTTGCAGAGTACAATTTTGTACCGTTGGTATGTTTGCTTTGTGCAAAAAATACTCCTGGCGAGCGGTGTAGCTGCGATACAATGACACGTTCTGCACCATTGATGATAAAAGAGCCTTTTTCGGTCATGTAGGGTATATTCCCTAAAAAGACTTCTTGTTCAATGGTTTCAAAATCCTCATTGTCTTCATCTTTACAAGAAAGCCTGAGTTTCGCCTTGAGAGGCACTGCATAGGTCAATCCTCTATCAATACACTCGTCTACTGAGTATTTTGGAGGATCGACAGAATAGTCAATAAACTCTAACAAGAAATTTTCTCTTGAGTCAGAGATGGGAAAGTTTTCATCAAACACACGAAATAGCCCTTCCTTGGCGCGGTACTCGGTAGGAGTATCTAACTGAAAGAAATCTTTAAAGGATTTCAACTGAACATCAAGGAAATCAGGATAGTCGGCGATTCTTTTTACTTTAGCGAAGTTTACTCTTTCGTTATTTTGCATGAGGTTTTGCAGCTATTTTAAGTACAAAGCAATTTTAAAGAACAGTTTGTGCTTCTCTACTATATTTTGGAGTATAAAAGTAGATGATTAACTATTGTAGTAACACAATATGTTTTAGCACTTTAATATTTCTTAGATTTATAATTAAATAATCACAAATCAATCAAGTTGGTATCAATACATATAGGAATAGACCTGACAGATTGCCAGGTCTAAAATGATAAACAGAATAGGAACGGTTTTTGTTCAAGATTGTTACAAAAAATATTTTTTATTGTAATTCTACTACAGCACCTTCATCTTCAAGCTGTTTTTTGAGTGCTTCAGCTTCATCCTTTGGTACTCCTTCTTTTACTACTCCGGGCGCACTATCTACAATGGCTTTTGCCTCTTTCAAGCCTTGACCAGTAAGTTCTTTCACCAACTTTACTACTTTCAATTTGGCGGGACCTGCTTCTTTCAAGATAACATTAAATTCTGTTTTCTCTACTGCTGCTGGCGCATCTCCTTCGTCTCCAGCGGCACCACCAGCCACCATAACGGGTGCAGATGCTGCGGGTTCGATGCCATATTCTTCTTTTAAGATAGTAACTAATTCGGTTACTTCTTTCAATGTTAGATTTACTAACTGCTCTGCAAATTCTTTCAATTCTGCCATTATTTCTATGAATTTTGAGTTAAATACAAATTTTGAGTAAAAAATTAATCGTTGTTTTCTTTGTTGGATTCTAGGGTTTTGAGTACACCAGCCAAATTGTTTTGACCGCTCAAAAGTGCCGAAGCCAAGTTTCTTGCCGGAGATTGTAACAATCCAACAAGTTCGCCAAGCATATCTAGTTTTGATTTTACTTTGGTAAGTGCCTCAAGGCTATCTTCTCCAAAAAAGAATGAAGAATCGATAGAAGCACCTTTCAGAGAAGGTTTTTCGTTGCCTTGCTTACGAAATTCTTTGAGCAGTTTAGCGGGCGCATTGCCTACTTCCTTTGAAAAAAGAACTCCCGAGAATCCTTTTAAAACTTTCTCATTGAACTCTGTATAATCTGTATCTAGGTCTTCAAGTGCTTTTTTGATGATAGAGTTCTTGATTACTTTGTACTCAATTCCTTTATCAAAGCAAATTTGGCGAAACTTATTTACTTCTGCTACCGTCATTCCAGCTGCGTCAAGAACATAGAAATAAGTATTATCATTAAACTTTTCTATGGTTTCTTGTATCAATATGCCTCTTTCTTCCTTAGTCATGACTTTTGCTTTTATAAATTTCTGACAAAATTATATTCCAGATATGCTTGCTTTATCCACACGGATAGAGGGACTCATGGTGCTTGAAATGTATACACTTTCAAAATAAGTGCCTTTTGCACTAGAAGGCTTAAGTTTACTTAACGTACCGATAAGTTCTACTATGTTGCCACGCAGTTTTTCAGGTTCAAACGACACTTTACCCACACCTACATGAATAATTCCAGTTTTATCAACTTTAAAATCAATCTTACCCGCTTTCACTTCTTTGACAGCCTGCGCTACATCCATAGTTACTGTTCCTGATTTAGGGTTGGGCATAAGTCCTCTTGGTCCCAATACTCGTCCGAGTTTACCTACTTTTGCCATTACTGTTGGCATAGTGATAATCACGTCTATATCTGTCCAGCCTTGTTCTATTTTTTGGATGTATTCATCAAGCCCCACATGGTCTGCTCCAGCATTTTTTGCATCTTCTTCTTTGTCGGGCGTACAGAGTACAAGTACTCTTACTTCCTTACCAATTCCGTTGGGCAATGCTACTGTTCCGCGTACCATTTGGTCGGCTTTACGTGGATCAACGCCTAGCCTAACATCTACATCTACTGAGGCATCAAACTTGGTAAAAGTAATATCTTTCACCAATGCAACTGCTTCATCTAGCGTGTAAGATTTGGTTGGGTCGTGTTTGGCACGTACTAATTTTTGATTTTTTGTTAACTTTCCCATTTTAAATCGAGATTGACTCGTTTTTTAGGTTCTACACTTTTCACTTCAAGTTGCATTATTTGGTATCCCAAGGTGCATCACCACTCACGGTTACTCCCATGCTTCTTGCTGTGCCTGCTACCATTTTCATTGCAGATTCTACAGTAAAAGCGTTCAGGTCAGGCATTTTAATTTCTGCTACTTCGCGTACTTGTTCCCAAGTAACCGAAGCGACTTTCTTACGGTTAGGCTCTGCTGAACCATTTTTAATCTTTGCTGCATCCATTAAAAGTACTGCTGTTGGGGGTGTTTTAATTACAAAATCAAAAGATTTATCCTTATAATATGTAATTAATACGGGTAGCACTTGTCCTTGTTTTTCTTGAGTACGGGCATTAAACTGCTTACAGAATTCCATAATGTTGATACCCTTTGCACCCAACGCAGGACCAATTGGAGGAGCAGGGTTTGCTTGCCCTCCTTTTACCTGAAGTTTTACGTAACCTACTACTTCCTTAGCCATAATTTAGATAAACTTCATTTTGTAAATAAAAAACTTCTCTATGCGAAGCCAAAAGTTGAGATTACAAACTTGTATGAGTGGAAGCAAACTAGACAGGCTCACAACTATCTAATTAATCATTTCAAGGTGTTTTCTCGATATATAGCAATTAGTCTTGCTTTTCTACTTGTAAATAATTGAGTTCTACGGGTGTATTTCTACCAAATATTTTTACTGTTACATTCAGCTTTTTACGGTCTTCAAATACTTCTTCAACAGTTCCCGTGAAACCACTGAACGGCCCATCATTCACTTTTACAACTTCTCCTATCATAAAGCTAGATTCTAGTTGAGGGTCTTCGCTGTTTGCCTCATCTACTCGACCTAGTATTCTATTAATATCAGACTGTCTGATTGGAGTTGGCTTTTTGCTTGTACCATAGTTTTCACTCAAAAATCCAATAATGCCTGGAATATTTGTAATGAGCGGCTCTACCTCACCATGTGAGAGGTCTGCTTGAATGAGAATATATCCTGGGAAAAAGTTACGCTCTCGCTGGTATTTCTTTCCGTTGCGCATTTCATAAACTTTCTCAGAGGGAATTAAGATTTGAGGTATGTAATCGTGGATAACATGGCGTGTAATTTCAGTATCAAGATAACTTTTTATTTTTTTTTCTTGACCTGAGATTGCTCTTACCACATACCACTTTAAATCACTCATAATCTCTTTTTGTTCTTATTTTCTTTGGTTATTTATTAAATACTTACTTCCTTCTTTTAGGTCTGTCAAAAACTCTCATAAAACCAGCCTAATACAGTTTCAAATACCCTGTCCATTCCAAAGATGACCAATGCAAATATTAAGGAAGCAACCAAAACTAATGTTGAGCTGTTTTGTAACTCACTCCATTTGGGCCAAGTTACTTTTTCTTTTAACTCAAAATAAGACTCTTTGAAAAATAGGACTACCTTATTCATTAGATTAGATTGTATTAACTTTTATTAAAAAGCACGGGAGGAGAGACTCGAACTCCCGACACCTGGTTTTGGAGACCAGTGCTCTACCAACTGAGCTACACCCGTGTATTGTATTATTTATTTAAGAATGAAAAGACAAAAAAGCATTCTCAATGGTTTTTCATTAAGAATGCCTTGTAATTATTAACTTACTTAGTCCAGAATTTCAGTTACCTGACCTGCACCTACTGTGCGCCCACCTTCACGAATCGCAAAACGAAGACCTTTTTCCATTGCTACTGTGTTCAGCAGTTCAATAGTAAGTGTTACGTTATCGCCTGGCATTACCATCTCCACACCTTCGGGTAGAGCAATCTCACCAGTTACGTCAGTGGTTCTCATATAAAACTGAGGGCGGTACTTGTTAAAAAATGGTGTATGACGACCTCCTTCTTCTTTTGACAATACGTAAACTTCTGCTTTGAACTTCTTGTGAGGAGTTACAGAACCAGGCTTACAAATTACCATACCACGTTTGATTTGTGTCTTTTCAATACCACGTAGTAAAAGACCCACATTATCACCTGCTTCTCCACGGTCAAGAATTTTACGGAACATCTCAACACCTGTTACTGTAGAGCTAAGGTTTTCAGCACCCATACCTAGTATTTGCACGGGTTCACCAGAGTTGATTACGCCACGCTCAATACGCCCTGTGGCTACCGTTCCACGACCAGTAATAGAAAAAACGTCTTCAACAGGCATCAAGAAAGTTTTATCTACGGCACGTTCAGGAAGCGGAATATGCTCATCAACGGCAGTCATTAATTCCATAATTTTTTCTACCCATTCAGCTTCACCATTTAGACCTCCTAGTGCAGAGCCTTTGATTACGGGAATGTCATCACCAGGGTATTCGTAGAAATCTAGCAACTCGCGCACTTCCATTTCTACTAACTCTAGCAACTCTTCGTCATCTACCAAGTCCACTTTGTTCATAAACACAACCAGTGCAGGTACACCCACTTGACGTGCCAAGAGAATGTGCTCACGTGTTTGAGGCATAGGACCATCAGTAGCAGCTACTACCAAGATAGCACCATCCATTTGAGCCGCACCTGTTACCATGTTTTTCACATAGTCAGCGTGTCCAGGGCAATCTACGTGTGCATAGTGACGAGTTTCGGTTTGATATTCTACGTGTGAAGTATTGATAGTGATACCGCGCTCTTTTTCCTCGGGAGCGTTATCAATAGAATCAAAACTTCTCATTTCAGAGAAACCTTTCTCAGCCAATACTTTCGTGATTGCTGCTGTTAGTGTTGTTTTTCCGTGGTCAACGTGTCCAATTGTCCCAATATTTACGTGGGGTTTTGAACGGTCGAAATGCTCTTTAGCCATTTTTGAAAATCCTCAATTTTTAAATCTACAATAAAGTATAACTTATCAAATCAAAGTACCTAACATTAAATTAGAGCCAATGACGAGATTTGAACTCGTGACCCCTTCCTTACCAAGGAAGTACTCTACCCCTGAGCTACATCGGCTGTTCATTAAGGTTATACAAAAAAAAAGAGCGGGAGACGAGGTTCGAACTCGCGACCTATAGCTTGGAAGGCTATCGCTCTACCAACTGAGCTACTCC
>CAYZQI010000079.1:0-21554 GCA_964480455.1 uncultured Cytophagaceae bacterium | reverse complement strand
TCTTCCATATTTTGGCGCAACTCTTCATCTTGAGCCATCAGTTCTTCGGTTTGTTCTCGGGTAGCTTGCAGTAGGCTGCGTGTACGTTCGTTGATACGGGTAGAAATAACGGTACTTGCAAGGCTTTCGCACAGTTTCTTGATAAAATCTTGATGATGTAGCTCAAAAGGGTAAAAAGAAGCTATTTCTAGTACTCCTATTACTTCCTGCCCCTCAAGCAATGGACAGATGAAGAGATAGTTAGGTTTTGCTTCGCCCAAGCCAGAGGTGATTTTGAGGTAGTCTTGCGGTATTTGTGCTAGGTAAATTTCTTTTTTTTCTAAAAAAACCTGCCCGATAAGCCCTTCTGCATAGTCGTCTTCTACTCTTACCGTTTTTTGGATAAATTTTTTGCGGTTATAGGCATAGCAAGCAGTCAGCTCTAGGTTGGTATAATTTTCTTCCTCTTCTTTAATCAAAAATAAGCCTCCTTGGTTAGCACTGATATAAGGTATGATTTGGGCTAATATTTCATCACCCATTTGGCGTTGTGTATCAAAATTATTACGCAGAATTTCTGCAAATTTTGCCAGACCCGTAGTTACCCAGTTTTGATTTTTTTTGTTTTCTGCCAATGCCTGGATTTCCTCTTGCATTTTTATGAGGTTACTTATAAGACTATCAGGTCTGATAAAATCTCCCGTGTAGCGTGCTTGTGTACTGTCTTTGCGTAGCTGTTGCACAAATAGCATTGCCTCCTCTATCTCTTTTTCTAGGGAGGCTATTTTTTGCTTGTCTGCAAAGAGTTCTTCTTTTTGAATTAACTTATACCCAAACATGGTTTGATTTTTTAAGAAAAATAGAGGTAATTTACTGTTCCTATCACTATCAGGTAAGCCTGAACTCTGAACAATTTATGTTACTCTATAAAGATTTCAATAACTATGCGGAAAATAATACTTTTTTTATAAAAAACAAATAATATCGCCCAATAGCTATTTTTCTTAGATAAAAATGCAAATCTGTTCTGTTAGGTATATTTTCAGGGAGTGGATATTGCTTTAAGGGAGTGTTTAATAAATAACCTACCCAGTCTGTACTAGGGACGGGGTCGCTCAAAGTGACCCCATCCCTGATTAGCAACAAACCTGAATCTGATTTGGGTATAATATTTCCTGTTTACTCCCTAAATAAACAGCAGTAGTAGAGTCAGTGCTACCCCAGCCAAAGTAAAATACATTCCTTTTTTGAATATGCTTGTACTTGGCATAAACATCCAGAAGGAAGAAATTACAAAAAATAATAATCCTATGCCGAAAAAAATATTCAAGAAAAACAGAGGTTCGGCACTTTTTGCCTTGTGGAGATGGGTCATTTTTTTAAGAAGCAAGGGAAGTTCTTTGACACTATATTCTGCTGTGCCATTGGCTTTGTTGTAGCTTCCGTTCTCAAAGAAGATAACTCCACCTTCTTCTTTTACAACTTTTAGCCGTTTCATTCCTAGTAGTTTTTCTAACTCTTCTGCATTTGACTGTGGCTTAACTTGTTTTGTGATACGCTTTTCTTGTTTCAAAAAATCTGTATCTCTAAAAATCAAGACAATGCCACTAAGCGAATAAACCGCCATAATCCCTGCTAAAAAAAAACCTAGGTAACGATGTATAATCCTCATTTTGAGTGAGAAAGACTGTTTCTTAACCATTCTATTGCTTAATTATTTTGATAAATCTAAAGCTGATGCCAAATTAAAAATTTTATGTCAAAATCGGCAAGCTCTTATTTTGACAGCACCTTAAAGTCAATTAGGTCTTATGATACCGATAAAGCACTGACTATCAATATTTTGCACCTCTATGCATTGGTGTTAATCCGCAAAATCGTTACTAAATACTCTTTCGTGTGCTAAAAATAGCTCAAGCTGTAGTTTGATTTCAGCAACATTGAGCCACTGCGTATTGCTGTGAGAGGCATAGTGGAATGTTTTAGCTACCTTTAGCGACTTTGAAGGCAACATCTGGGCAGAGTTTGGATAAGGATACATCACAAAAAAATCACCTAGCTGATAGGTATAATCTGCCTCACTCGGAATGATAAGCTCCTCTATGATTTTCTCACCTGCACGCAAGCCCACATAATCTGTCGTACAATAGGGACAAATAGCCTCGGCCAAGTCGTCTATACGATAAGAAGGAGCTTGTGGCACAAAAATATCGCCTCCTTGCCCCTGCTCAATGGCAAACAACACTAGCTCGCTCTCCAAACCAAAAGGAATGCTGAAACGTGTCATGTCGGGGTGCGTCAAGGGAAGTAGCTCTCCTTTTTGGGCTTTCTCAAGAAAAAAAGGCACAACCGAACCGCGTGAGCCAAATACATTGCCATAGCGTACTACACTGAACTTGGTACGAGTGATGTTTTGTGCAAAGGTAGCTGCCAGAAACAGTTTATCGGCACACAATTTTGACCCTCCATACAAGCTAATCGGATTGACCGCCTTGTCGGAGGTAAGTGCAATGACTTTCTTGACCTTATTTTGAATGGCTGCCTGAATTACGTTTTCAGCTCCCAATACGTTGGTTTTGATAAACTCCATAGGATTTAGCTCAGAGGTATCAACTTGCTTCAGGGCAGCTGCATGAATTACAAGTTCTATATCAGCAAAACTCTGACAGAGTTTATCGCGGTCGCGCACATCACCCAACACAAATCTGAGCTGGGGGTATTGCTGTACTGGAAAATTTTGACGCATACGGTACTGCTTGTACTCATCTCTTGAAAAGATAATCAATTGCTCAATATGAGAGAAAGTATTTAATAACTTATATACGAATCGCCTTCCAAATGACCCTGTGCCACCTGTGATGAGGATTCGCCTATAATTTTTTATGCTGTCCATAGATTTTATTTTCCTACCCAAATTAACGAACTCTTTTAAACTATCCTTGATTGAAGTGAGTTTATTGAGCATTATTAAATACAACTATCTCAATTTATGCACCAATCTGACACAATAACCATTTTTTGGTTTCGCCGTGATTTACGTTTGCACGATAACGCTGGGCTTTATGAAGCCCTAAAAAAACATACAAAGGTACTGCCTTTATTTATTTTTGATAAGGATATTTTAGATAAACTTGAGGATAAACAAGACCGCCGCGTAGAATTTATCCATCAAACGCTCCAACAATTAAAAAATCAACTTTCTGAGTTAGCAACCGATATTTTGATAAAATACGGCAAACCCGTGGAGGTTTTTGAAGAAATCAGCCAAAAATATCCGCTTGCTGCCGTCTATACCAACCACGATTATGAGCCTTATGCAAAAGAACGAGATACTGCAGTAGGTACATTACTACAAAATAAAGGCATTGGTTTTTATACTTTTAAAGACCAATGTATCTTCGAAAAAAAAGAAATTTTGAGCAATGCAGGTACAGTTTATACTGTTTTTACCCCTTATTCTCGTAAGTGGAAAGAAAAATTTAACCAAGAAGGGCTACCTGCCTATCCTACAGAAAAGTTTTTTGAGAATTTTCTCAAAAAAGAGGAACTCAATGTTTTAATAAGCAATGACAATCCAATCATCAGCCTTGCAGAGATGGGTTTTGAAGCAGTAGAAAAAGATTTCCCAAGTGCAGATTTCCCCGAAGAGATTGTAAAAGTATATGACAAAGACCGCGATTACCCTGCTAAGCGTGGCACTACACGCCTGAGTGTGCATTTGCGTTTTGGCACTATAAGCATCAGAGAAATGGTAAGACGTGCACAAGCCCTCAACCCTACTTGGCTCAATGAACTGATTTGGAGAGATTTTTATATGATGATTTTAGCTAATTTCCCGCATGTGGCCCAAAGCTCGTTCCGCCCTGAGTATGACCAAATCCAATGGCGTAACCATGAACAAGATTTTCAGGCTTGGTGCGAAGGCAAAACGGGCTATCCGCTAGTAGATGCGGGCATGCGCGAGCTCAACGCTACGGGCTTTATGCACAACCGTGTGCGTATGCTGGTAGCTAGTTTCCTGACCAAACACTTGCTCATAGACTGGCGTTGGGGGGAAGCCTATTTTGCAAAAAAATTACTTGATTTTGAGCTTTCTTCCAACAATGGTGGCTGGCAATGGGCGGCTGGCTCGGGCACTGATGCAGCTCCTTATTTCAGAATTTTTAATCCTGAATCGCAAGCCAAAAAATTTGACCCCGAACTAAAATACATCCGTAAATGGGTGCCAGAGTTTCAGGAAATTCGCTACAAACCCATCGTAGAGCATAAATTTGCACGTGAGCGTTGCTTAGAAACCTACAAACAAACTTTGAAAAAGGACTAAGTAAGTGTGGATAAAGTTTGTGTCTTTATTTCTATGGCTTGTATGCCGCGACAAGCATACAAGCCACAGAAAACACTTGTAAGTAATCGCTTAGATTTAAGCTAGCTTTACACAACTACCTAAAATACGGATATTCTCACCTTGAGATTTAAAGATAGTTTGCAGGTTTTCATCTTCAAAGTGCCCATCCATTTCTATATAAAACCATTGCTTAAATTTATCATCTTCTCGAGCAGGGCGGCTTTCTATTTTATTGAGATTTACACCTAAGTTGTTGAATTGCTGCAAAAAAGTAGCAAGGCTACCTGCTACATCGGGTAGCTTTACAATTACTGTGGTCTTGTCATTATTACTTTTTTGGTTCTTAAATTCCTTACTAATGATAAGGAAGCGTGTTCTGTTATTAGGACTGTCTTCTATGTTTTCAAAAAGGATAGGCACACGATAGATTTTGGCAGCTACACTAGAGCAGATAGCGGCACTGTTGGGGGTTTCGGCAGCCATTTTTGCTGCCTTGGAGGTGGACTCTACGGGTACGAACTCAGCAATACTATCTTTGAAATAATCTCCCAGAAAGTTACGACATTGTTTGAAGGCAATATCTTTGGAATAAATGTACCTGATATCGCTTAGTTTATCACTGGTGCTGATAAAAGTCATGTGCACGGGCAGTAGTATTTCAGCCACTATTTTGACTTGCATTTCGTGGAGTAGGTCTATGGTTTCACGCACAAATCCTTCGCGGTTGTTCTCGATAGGTACTACGCCAAATCTTGCCCTGCCTGTGGCAGCACTTTCAAATACTGAGCGAATATTTTTGAGCGGGATATAGTCGCTCATTTGTCCGAAGCGGCTTTCGGCGGCTTGGTGGGCAAAGCTTCCTTCGGGCCCAAGATAAGCCACACGCTCGGGCAGTTCGAAATTACGACTGGCAGCAAAAATTTCCATAAAGATAGCGTCAATGGCATCGGAGGTGAGTAATGTGCCTTTGCTGCGTGCTATAAGACGGTCGAGGATATGTTTTTCGCGTTCGGGGCGGTAGATAATGGCATTGTGAAGTTTTTTAAACTCTCCTACTTGCTGCACAATATGCATGCGTTCGGCAAGCAGGTCTATCACTTGGTTATCAATGCTGTCTATCTGATTGCGGTATTGTTCTAACTGATCCATTTTTTTTGAACTAGGTTTTTTTAATTGGGTAAAATACAAAAAAACCTTCCTTTTGAGGTAGGAAGGTTTTGAATGAAGTTTTTGAATTTAATTATCTATTTTCGGCAATATCTTCTCCTTTTACAGAGGCATAATTTACCTTTCGGGCATCTACCTCACGGAGTTGCTCCCTAATGTCAATGATAATCCCCATTTTGGTTTGTTTATTTTGGTCGACTTTCATTGAGATAATGATTTTATCCTTTTGGGTTTCGTCGAGCTTTGCACGTTCTTGTGCTATAAAGCGGGGAATCTCTTTGGTAGTGATAAATACATCATTGACTTGGATACGAGGCTCCGCACCAAATTTTTCTTGGTCTTTGGGAGGTCCTACATAGATGTAACTTACCAATGATTTGTTTTCAATCTTCTCTAATTGTGTAGCTTGTGGCACAGAAACCTTCACGAGTAGGTCTGTTTCACGCAGTACAGTAGTTACCATAAAGAAGAACAAAAGCATAAATACAATATCAGGCAAAGAGGCAGTAGAGATGCCTGGTTGTGGTTTTTCTTTTTTTGCAAATTGCGCCATGATTAACCTCCTATTTTAGTGGGTTCGGCTTCTGAGATACGCAGAGGGTATTCTCTTGAAGCATCATAATACTTTTCGATGAAGGTATCTTTGTCAGAAGAGCGTGCTTTGGTATAAGCTTCTACTTCTTTCTTCTCCCCTGCTTGTCCTTTTTTGATAGGATCAAAATTAAGATATTCTTTTACGCTGTAGCTTTTGCCTGCATATTGTGAGAATTTTTGCACTTTTTTGAGTAGCTTTTCATCTTCTAATGCTTCTTTCTCATCAAAGTTTAAGTATTCATCTAATGACATTCCTAATTTTTCTGCTCTCAATTCGTTGTAGGCGGCTTTTATTTCATCAAGCACACGCACATAGACTGCATATGAAGTACCCCTATCTGTCTTGAAAGATACAGCAGCTTCTTGTGGGCTTTCTGAGAGTGTTTCATCTTTGCCTTTGTTATCAATAAACTCTTTCGCCCCTGCCCTAAGTTGCCCTAGACGAAGTGGTTCGCCCTCCACAAGGAGTTGGTTTCGAGAGTTGATAAGCACCTTGTAAACATTTCGGTCTTTCATTTTGAACTCATTGAGCGCATCATCTTCACGCTTAGGCGGTAAAAGAATGGAAAGCCCTTTGTCTGAGGCGATGGTGGTGGTTACGAGGAAGAAAATCAAGAGTAAGAAAGCAATGTCAGCCATTGACCCTGCGTTTACTTCTTGACCATCTCCTCTTCTTGCTTTTTTTCTCATAATATCGTTGTGTTTTTACTTAACTGCACTCATCACTTCGGTAATCACGATACCAAGAATAGCCAACAAGCCTAGTGTGCCTGTCAGGGTAAGTACACTTCCTATCATTTGAGAAAGTCCTGCGTCCACATTAAACTCTTGATATACCTTAGTTACCTCATTGGTGGAGATGCCGTAGGCAATGCCCCAAATTACTAGAATGACTACCACGCCAATACCTGAGCGCAATACAGAGACTGGATTGCTGATGGCATTGATGACAAAACCTACTGCAATACCGACAATGGCCAATATCAGCAGTACGTATGCAGTCTGAAGCCCTACATCAGTAGCAGGGCCTTGTTTAGCAATGTCAGAACTGTAGTTTGAGAACATAATGAGTATTGCTAGCACACTAAGCAATAAAACTATGGGTCCTAAAAATTTATTGATTAATTTCATTTTTTTTCTCTTTTGTTTGGTAAAACCATTTGTTTAAGTTCTAAAATCGACACCTATTTTTTAGGCAGCGTTTTTGTGAGCTACTAGCAAATCTACCAAAGAGATAGAAGCCTCTTCCATTTGGCTTACAATAGAATCTACTTTACTTACTAAGTAATTGTAAAATAATTGAAGAATAATCGCCACAATAAGACCTGATACTGTGGTAATCAAAGCCACTTTGATACCGCCCGCAACCAATGAGGGAGATATGTCTCCAGCAGCTTGGATAGCATCAAAGGCTGCAATCATACCAATTACAGTACCCATAAAACCAAGCATAGGTGCAAGTGCAATAAAGAGTGAAATCCAAACCAAGCCTTTTTCTAGTTTAGCCATTTCTACAGAGCCATAAGCAATGACTGATTTTTCAACCACATCAATACCCTCAGGATAGCGGATAAGCCCTTGCATAAAAATAGAGGCGACTGGCCCACGTGTGCCTTGTGCTACTTCTTTTGCACCATCAATGCCGCGTGATTTAAGTGCACTCTCAATGTTTGCCACAAATTTTTTGGTGTTGATAGTTGCCAAGTTGAGTGTGATGATACGCTCAAGGGCTACGGCCAAGCCTAAAATCAAACATATCAATACTGTGCTCATAAACTCCCATCCACCCTCGATGAACTTTTGTTTAATGGCTTGGTAGAAAGTTTGGTCTTCTACCTTTACTTCTGCATCGGCATCATCAACAGCTTTGTCTTCTGTACCAGCAGGTTCTTCTGTTTTTTCTACTTCTTCAGTAGGTGTTTCGGTGTTGGCTGTGGTATCAGCTTCGTCCTGTGCATATACAGCCACAGAAATACCAAATGTGAAGCAAAGCACGAACATCAATTGAGCGAATAACTTTCTCATAAGTCTAATCTTTTTTACAGTTTCAAATTTTGAGTTTACACGAATAGATTAATAGTCAAAAATATATTTTTGGGGAACTTCTTTCCCTTATTCTGCGACAAATATAGCTAAAATATTTAGATAGCAACTTTTGAGTTTTTTTTTTTTGAGTTTTTTTTAACTTTTATATGCACATTAGCGTAAATAGCTAGTTTGAAATTGTATTCTTTAATCAAAATCAATGTGCAAATCTACTATGGCTTCTCATACTCAGCTTGCAAATTATTCATTGAACTATGTATTACGCAAATAAAACTATAAATTTAGTTAAAACCAAATTTATGCAAAAGAACTTCTAAATCTTTCTATTTCTTGATGTAAGCGAGAGACAGGCAAGCCCATCACGTTGTAGAAACAGCCTTCTATTTTTTCTACGCCTATCATTCCTATCCAATCTTGGATTCCATACGCTCCTGCTTTGTCAAGTGGGTTGGCTATGCTGAGGTAGTGGTCTATGGCTGTTTGAGAAAGTTTACGAAAATAAACCCTTGTTACCTCAGAAAAACTATGCTCCATATCCTGAAATTGTAGATTTACACCTGTGATGACATCATGGTAGGTGGCTGAGAGTTGCCCAAGCATGGTTTTGGCTTGCTTATGGTCTTTGGGTTTGCCTAGT
This sequence comes from uncultured Cytophagaceae bacterium, assembly GCA_964480455.1. Classification (GTDB taxonomy): domain Bacteria; phylum Bacteroidota; class Bacteroidia; order Cytophagales; family Microscillaceae; genus JAABSX01. The sequence goes on along the minus strand of CAYZQI010000079.1, from coordinate 12,786 downwards.
ATTTCCCTTTTTAAGATTACTATGGTATCTGCCGTGATAAGTAGTTCATCATTAGCAAGTGTAGCTGAGAGGGGTTTTGCTTTTTTTTGTGCTAGAAAGACGGGTACTGTCTCGAGCATCATTTCGGAGGGATAGACTTCTTCAACCTCAGCGGCGCGCACCTCAAATTGATAGCCCGCCTTGGCGAGCAGGTCTTGGCGGCGTGGTGACTGCGAAGCCAAGACATATTTCGGTGTAACATTCATCATTTTTTTTGTAGTGCTCCTTTTAATTTGATTTGTGTAAGATTCCTTTTGGTATCCAATGAAAAGTCTCCTTTCATCATCCAGCCGTAGTAGCCTGGGTCTGAGTTGAACACTTCTATCACGGGGCGGTCTTTATATTTTCCAAAATTAAATACTTCTACACCGTTCTTCATTGCAATACGCCCTGCCAAATCTACATTATTTGAAGCAGTGAGGTCGTGAAGAGCTTGTATATCATTAACTATGGGAGTGATGAGTTCTCCCTCACTATTTTTGATTTGTTTATCTTCATAATATTTTACTTGTGCATTGAGTACATGGTAAGTAGCAAGGGTATCTGCTTCTGCGCCATGCGCTCCTTCTAACTCTTTGCCACAATAAAACTTGTAGGCAGCAGTCAGGTTGCGAGGTTCCATCATGTGGAAGATACGCTGCGCATCTATCAACTTTCGGTTGCGCACCTGAAAATCTACATCTACCCTCAAAAATTCTTCTACTAGCATTGGTACATCAAAGCGTAAAATATTGAATCCTGCCAAATCGCAGCCCTCTAAAAACTTAGTGAGAGTTTTGGCTATTTCTTTGAAAGTGGGTGCATCTTTCACGTCTTCGTCATAGATGCCATGAATCAAGCTTGTCTCTTCAGGGATAGGCATTTCTGGGTTGATGCGGTGTGTGATGGTTTCTAGCTCGCCATTTAGCAAAGCTTTTACAAAAGAAAGCTCTACAATTCTATCTTTTGAGATATTGATGCCTGTGGTTTCTAGGTCAAAAAATACAAGTGGGTTTTTGAGGTGAAGTGTATGCATGGATATTTTAGAGTAGTGGTGTTTTGTTTAAAAAGCCTTTTCAAAGATCTTTTTATGTTCTGATTATGTGTTAAATTGTTTTGCCTTGTACCTTTGAATAAATCTAAAATATTTATTAGATACATAGTCGCTAACTTACTTGCAAATATTAAAAAAAACTCTGTAAATACAAAGCCTAATAAAATTTTGTGGGAGGTACTTACTTCATTTTTTGGATTTATCTATCAAACTAGGTTGCTTTTCTTAAAAAAATTAGGATTTTTCATAGGCTCATCTTACCACTTGTAGAATAATTTGATACATACCAAAAAAACATCTTATTTTGAATGTATTAATGATTTTGTAGCACTAATATTATAAAATATACCTTGACAACATGATTTATAACAGCAGACCGAAGTTTGCCACTACTAAAATTATCAATTAATCATTTTTTCACCTCAAACACTCACCTTTTTTAGAGGAGTTATTGACAAGTGCAAATAAACTTTTTATCTCAATAACACATTATTAAGACTAACCAACATCTAAGCACAAAGCATGGCAAAGACACATATATTAGCAATAGGTACTGCCGTACCCCCAGTAAAAATGCCACAAAAAGAAGTAGCCGAATTTATGGCCAACATCTTAGCCCTCGACAAACAAGCCACCCGCAAAATCAAAGTAATCTATCGTGCTACTGCCATAGAAAACCGACACTCTGTACTGACAGATTTTTTACTTGCCGACAACACCACTTTTTACAAAAACGAAGCAGCCCCCTTCCCTTCTACTGCCGAGCGGATGAAGATATATGAGCAAGAGGCCATCAAATATGCTCAAATTGCTGCCGAGCAATGTCTCCAACAAGCTCAACAAAACTGCAACACGCCACTTGATTATCAAAAAATCACGCACCTGATTGCAGTAAGCTGTACGGGAATGTATGCCCCAGGTATAGACATAGAACTGATAGAGCGGCTTGGGCTTTCACACTCAGTACAGCGTACTTCTATCAATTTTATGGGTTGTTATGCATCTTTTAATGCCCTTAAAGTAGCCGATGCTATTTGCAAGAGCTACCCTAACGCCAAAGTACTCATTGTAGGAGTAGAACTTTGTACGCTACACCTCCAAAAATCAGCCTTAGATGATGACCTCATCTCTAATGCGCTCTTTGCTGATGGAGCTGCTGCCGTCTATCTAGAGGCAGATGCGCACGCCAAAAGAAGCCTTGTGTTAGAAGATTTTTTTGCTACGCTTATCCCCTCGGGCAAAAAGGAAATGGCGTGGCACATCAACGATACAGGTTTTCTGATGAAATTAAGCTCTTATGTGGCTGATTTTCTGGAAGAAGATACCCTGAACGCCATCATACAACTCCTCAGACAGTCTAATCTCCAGCTAGAAGAGGTGAAGCATTTTGCCATTCACCCGGGCGGGCGCAAAATATTGGAAGCCATTGAAAAAAGCCTGCATCTCAAACCCGAAAAAAATTATGCGGCTTACCACATTTTAAAGCACTACGGCAATATGTCCTCGGTTACGGTATTGTTTGTCTTAAAATATCTTTGGGAAGATATGAACCCAAGCGAGCAGGGAGAAAAAATCTTGAGCATGGCTTTTGGCCCAGGGCTTACCTTAGAGTCGGCTTTGCTTTCAGTTAATTTTAACCTTTGATATTATGCAACTAAATTTTAAGCAATACGGCACACAAGGCACTGCACTGATAGTCTTACACGGTTTGTTTGGCTCGTCTGATAATTGGGCAAGTATTGCCAAAAATCTTTCAGAGAAATATACGCTTTATGTTTTGGATTTGCGCAACCACGGGCAATCTCCTTGGAGTGATAAGTGGGATTACGAAAGTATGGCTCAGGACATTAAAGAGTTTGTAGCAGCACAGCATCTCCAAAATTTTTACCTGCTTGGTCATTCTTTGGGAGGGAAAGTAGCCATGCACTACGCCTGCCAATATGGCGCAGCAGCAGGCCTAGAAAAACTAATCATAGTAGATATTTCTGCGAGGGCTTACCCCATTCATCATCATCATATCCTTGATGCCCTCAAAAACATTGACCTCACAGCACTGCAAGGGCGTAAAGAAGCAGACCAAGCACTCCAAAACACCATTCCTGAGATAGGCGTGCGGCAGTTTTTGTTGAAAAATCTCCAAAGAAAAGAAGACAATGCATTTGCTTGGCAAATCAACCTAAAAGTAATTGATGAAAAAATAGAAAATATAGGCAAAGCACTGCCTCTTGGGTTTAGGTTTGAAAAGCCTACCCTCTTCATCAAAGGAGAAACCTCCGACTACATCAAAGCTGATGAACTTCCTACGCTTCAACAGCATTTCCCTGTTGCAAGCCTGAATACCATAGCACAAGCCGGACATTGGGTGCATGCCGAGCGTCCTGCCGCTTTTGTAAAAGCACTCACGGTATTTTTAGCTGCCTAATTTGATAAAAATCTGACAGGTTTTAATACAAACTAATTTTGGGCACGGACTAAAATAGAATAAACGTCCAAAATCATAAATCTTAGTTTATATTTGTGCTTTCATAAAATTGGTTTAAAAAAGGTAGTAAATAGTAAGGCATCATCAGACAATACAAGGAAAATGGAAAATACAAGCAAAAATGTGGTGGTTTTGGGAGGAGGCGAAAGCGGTGTGGGTGCTGCACTCCTAGCACAAGCAAAAGGACACTCAGTATTTTTATCTGATAAAGGTAAGATTACCGAAAAATATTTGCAAGTCCTTGAAAGTAATCAGATAAGTTATGAACAAAATCAACATGATGAACCCAAAATCCTAGCGGCTGATTTGATAGTGAAAAGCCCTGGCATTGCAGCTAATGTACCCATCTTAGAAAAAGCAAGAAGCAAGCAAATTCCCATCATTTCTGAAATAGAATGGGCAGCACAATTTACCAATGCAAAAATAATAGCCATAACAGGCAGCAATGGCAAAACCACTACCACTTTGCTCGCTTACCATCTTCTGCAATCTTGTGGGTTTAATGTAGGAATAGCGGGCAATATCGGGCAAAGCTTCGCCCAAAAAGTAATCACTCAAAAGCCCGACTACTGGATTCTTGAAATTAGTAGCTTTCAACTAGAAGATTGTTATGCTTTTAATCCTGAGATAGTAATTTTGTTAAACATCACACCCGACCACCTCGACCGCTACGATAATAATTTTCAACTTTATGTAGAGGCGAAATTTAGAATCACGCAAAACCTACAGGCACACCAGCATTTTATTTACCTCAAAGACAATGCTGCCATCAGCAGAGAAATTCGTAAGCGAAATATCCCAGCTACACATTATACCATCTCCTTGAACGAAAAACAAGATAACGGGGCATACATCAAAGAAGACACGCTGGTTTTTAATCTCAAAAAAAACAAAAAAACCTTCCAAATTGCTACCAAAGAGATTACGCTCAAAGGTAAACACAATCTCAGCAATACAATGGCGGCTGTCTTGGCTTGTGTGCAGCTGGGTGCTAATGAAGATGAGCTGGCACGCTACTTCAAAACCTTCGAGGGCATGCCGCACCGCTTAGAGGAGGTAGCTACTGTAGAAGGTGTAAAATTTATAAATGACTCCAAAGCCACTAATGTCGACTCGGTCTATTTTGCCTTAGATAGCTTTGATGCGCCTATTGTATGGATAGCAGGTGGACTTGATAAGGGCAATGACTACAGCAAAATTGCCGAATTGGTAAAAAGTAAGGTAAAATATCTTATCTGCTTGGGTAAAGACAACCATAAACTTTTTGATACTTTTAAAGACCACCTGCGCATTGTCTATCAGACAGACAATATGCGTGATGCCGTAGAGCAAGCCTACGGGCTTGCTAAGACAGGTGATGTGGTTTTGTTTTCGCCTGCTTGTGCTAGTTTTGATTTGTTTCTCAATTATGAAGACAGAGGAGAACAGTTCAAAAAGACTGTCAAAAGGCTTAATAGAATTATGCGCTAATTGTTGTAGGTTTGTTTTGATATACTACTCAAAAATCAAGACCTAATCTGAAAATAAGTTAAAAAATCTGATTCTTTGACAATTTTTGTGATTGTGTGTGATAAGATGAGCTAAATACTGTTTAGAACATAAATGCTAGCGGATTAGAAGTCCGTTGCTACAGATTTCCACAAAAATTGTCAGACAACCAAAAACCTTTCAAATACTAACACAGAAGTCATGGAAGAAGAACCAATATTAGAAAATCGCCCTCAAAGTACTGCCAACATCAGGCTACAAGGTACTTTTATCAATTGGATTGAAAAAAACCTGCAAGGCGATTTATACATCTGGGGAATTATCATTGCGCTCTCACTGCTCAGTATCTTGGTCGTTTATAGTGCTACAGGTACACTTGCCTACAAGCAAATGGAGGGCAATACCCAGCATTATCTTTTGAAACACTCCCTCACAGTAGGACTGGCTCTGCTGGCAGTCTGGATTTGTCATAAGATAGATTATCGCTATTATTCGCGCCTTGCTAGGCTTGCCTTGTTGGTTTCTGTGCCACTATTACTGATAGCTTGGAAATTTGGAGCTAATATCAATGAAGCTTCACGCTGGATTACGATTCCATTCATAGGAAGTACTTTCCAACCTTCCGACCTTGCCAAACTTGCCCTCATTGCTAGTATTGCAAGTATGCTTTCACGAAGGCAAGATAATGTAGATGACTTTCAAGAAACTATCTTCCCCATACTTGTCTGGACGGGCATCATCTGCACCCTGATAGGGCTTTCTGATATTTCAAGTGCTATTTTGCTTTTTTCCACCAGCCTATTGCTGATGTTTATTGGACGTGTACCACTCAACCAACTCATTCTTTTGGTGTTAGTAGGCTTTATTTCTTTGATGCTTTCTATGTATTTGGGGCAGCGAATGGGTACTTTTCAGAGCCGCATAGACAAGTACTTCAACCCACAAGAAGTAGTATTTCAGGCAGAACAGTCATACATTGCCATTGCCACAGGAGGGCTTACAGGAAAACTACCTGGCAATAGCGACCAGCGAAACTTCTTGCCTAACCCTTATTCTGATTTTATCTATGCCATCATCATAGAAGAATATGGATTACTGGGAGGATTGCTAGTGCTAGGGCTGTACCTTTTGCTGATTTATAGAGGAATTGTAGTAGTAGCAAGCAGCAGCAATGCCTTTGGAGGCATACTAGCTGCAGGGCTTACCTTCAGCATTGGCATACAAGCCATGCTCAATATGGCTGTAGCCGTAGGGCTTGTACCCATCACGGGTGTTCCCTTGCCCTTACTGAGCATGGGCGGTACTTCACTGCTATTTACAGGCACTGCGCTCGGCTTGATTTTGAGTGTAAGTAGAGGTGACATAGATAAAAGTATCGGGAAAGCAGAGAAAGAGAATAATAAAGCTTAGCAAGTGCATGATTGACTGTGTATTGTTAGTTAGTTCAATGCATTGATAAGCAGTATTTTACAAATAAAAATATTAGGATTTGTTTTTTATGTTTTCCTAAATAATCCAATTTTGCAGACAAGAACACAGAAATTGTCATCTTTAAAATATGAACCCAACAACAAAAAAAATATTTTTTACCCCTGGCCCGGCGGCATTGTACCCTACTTTTGAGCAGCACCTTCGTCAAGCAATCGAGTTGCAGATTCCTTCTATTTCGCATCGTGGCAGACAGTTTCAGGCAATTTACCAAGCTACCGACGAGGCACTTAGGGCATTATTCGGATTACCCTCAGATTATAAGGTGCTGTTTTGTAGCTCTACCAACGAAATTTGGGAACGCCTCTTGATGAACTGTGTGGCTACACACTCTTTTCACCTTGTCAATGGAGCTTTTTCAAAGAAATTTTACCAATTTGCACAAGCACTACAGCTCAAAAGTAGTTCCCAAAATCTATCTATGGGACTAGGATTTGAGTTTGATGAGATTAACATCCCAACTGAAAGCGAACTCATCGCCCTCACGCACAACGAAACCAGTGCAGGCGTAGTTATGCCCGAAGCTACTTTGCATCAATTCAGAAAGGCTGCCCCACAAAGCTTGATTGCAGTGGATATGGTTTCTTCTGCCCCCTACCCTACCTTAGATTTTAGTAAGATAGATACTGCTTATTTTTCAGTTCAAAAAGCCTTTGGCATGCCTGCTGGCTTGGGTGTTTGGCTTGTGAACGAGGCTTGCCTAGCCAAAGCGAAAACCTTAGAGGCGCAGGGAAAAATCACGGGGACTTATCACCGCCTCACACGCCTCTGGGAAGTAGCCCAAAAATTTGAAACACCCGAAACACCCAACGTGCTTGCTATCTATTTGCTAGGCAAAGTTGCTGGAGATATGCTTGAAAAAGGTATGCAGACCCTCAGGCAAGAGACTGAAATTAAGGCAAAAATGCTCTACGATTTTGCAGAAAATAGCCCTCTGTTTACTCCCTTTGTAGAGAATCTGGCGCATCAGTCGCCTACGGTCATTGTGCTCAACTGCGAAGGTAATAGCCAACAACTCACTCAAAAACTAAGCGAAAAAGGTTTTGTAGTAGGCAGCGGCTATGGCGAATACAAAGAAAAACAAATTCGTATCGCTAATTTCCCCGCTACTTCGGTGTCAGAGATAGAAGATTTGATTGAGCTACTTCGTACTTTTTAGATAAAACAACAAAGGAAAATGTAAATAATAACTTCGGTTATTTCAACTTGTAAGTCATTGATAATGGTGACTTTAAAAAATCACATTTCACAACTCATAATTTACACTTTCCTAAGCCGTTGCTTAGCGTTTGTATCCTCACCACTAAGCAACAGCATCAAAATCAAGCCCTACTCTTCTTCCTCGCCTTCATAAAAAAACACTTTGGCTGCACCTTCTTTTTTGATGTAGCCTCTATACATGCCTGACGTATTGAAAGGCATCACTACATTGCCCTTATTGTCAAGAGCAATCAGTCCACCTGCACCACCTATAGTTTTGAGTTTTTTGTGTACTACTTCTTGCGCAGCAGCCTCTAGGTCAAGCCCTTTGTATTCCATTAGTGCTGATACATCATAGGCCACCACGCTTCTGATAAAGAACTCTCCGTGCCCTGTGCAAGATATGCCACAAGTGGTATTGTTGGCATATGTACCTGCCCCAATGATAGGGGCATCTCCTACCCTACCAAATCGCTTGTTGGTCATACCTCCCGTGGAAGTGCCCGCCACGATATTGCCTTGTTTATCAAGGGCTACTGCGCCTACGGTACCATACTTGTAGTCGTGCTCTAGAGGGTCGTAGGGAAGTAATCCTGAGTCTATGGACTTTTTATTTTTCTTTTCTTGTTTTTCTTTTTTGAGGATATTGTCAAGTTGTTTGGCGCGCTCTTCGCTTCGGAAGTATTCATTTTTTACCATTTCAAGTCCTTGGCTTTTGGCAAAAATTTCTGCTCCTTTTCCAGTTAGCATGACATGGGGCGAGTTTTCCATCACTTTTCTTGCAGCCATAATAGGGCTTTTGACAGTAGTAACACCTGCTACTGCCCCTGCATTGAGCGTTTTGCCGTCCATAATAGAGGCATCAAGTTCGTTTTTGCCTTCATTAGTAAATACTGCCCCGCGTCCTGCATTGAAAAGCGGTGATTCTTCCATTATTTGTATAGCGGCTATGACAGCATCAATACTTTTGCCCCCTTCGTCAAGTATTTTATAGCCTGCATCGAGTGCTTCCGTGAGTTTTTCTCGGTAGGCTTTTTCTTTTTCAGGAGTCATATTTTTTTTCAGAATAGTACCTGCCCCTCCGTGAATGACTAGCGCAATGGGACGCTCCTGCGCTTGGCCATGCAACACAACTAACCATAAGATAAAAATAAGGGTAATAATTTTATTCATAACTTAATTTATTAAAAAACAGCTTGCAATGCTACAAGTCATGGCGAAAATACATATTATTCTTCAAAAGACACTCTGTTGGCAGTGCTTTGTTGCTGTTATTGATGGCTTTTGATAATTTTTCTGCCGAGATAAAAAAGGTGATTGATAAGTTGAGGGCTTCTGCTGCAAACCACAAAAAAAGCTCAATCTTCATTGATGTGTGTTTTCATCAAAAAAGATTGAGCATTCAGTTTGGATTCGGATACTTTCTGCTTTGAAGTAGCTAGTTTAGTTGTTTAAACTCCAATTGTAAGTAAAATATGATATTGAAGTTTTACTATTAACTTTTGTTGTGCTGTATTTGTTTAGATAATCTTTAATATTTTTTACACCCGCTGTTTTCAAAAAATCATCTTTATACCAGTTGAAGAGTTCAGAGATTTGAGCTTTTTCGGCAGTGATTTTATTTTTTGAAGCATCATTGATGAAAATGCGTGCTTGTTTGTCCATTTCTACAAACAGATTTTGGGCTGTATAGGCTTTGTTGAGCAACTTAGGACAGGATTTGGCAGCACAGACCAGTACAAAATGCAGACGGGCATCAAAAAATTCTTTTCTCAGAATGTTGTGTTCTATGTCGTTGAGGCTGTAGCTTTTTCCTGCTATGCTGATGAATTTGCTATCCCAGGGTTTTCCTCCTTTAAGGTTTTTGATACTTTGTATGGGGTAGTTATCAATGATAAGTTTGACTGTAAAGGCATTGTAGGCATTTATCCAAAAAGCCATTTTTTCATTTTTTGAGGCACTTACGGCGATGCCTTTGCCCAGACTTGTAAGGTAGCTCTCGAGCTGTGTGCGTTCATTTTTAATCCCTGCATAATTTACTACTCCTGTTGAGCTTACATACTTGGTGAGTAGGGTATTCCAAGTATCATGAGAGGGATTTTGCGCTCTAAGACCATTTGTAATTACGAATAACATTAGTACTAGGAGTGTGGTAATTTTGAAAGTCGTTTTCATTTTGTTTTTTTTGATTGTTGATTAAATAATGATAACTTTCTGTAATTTGGATTGAAAACGCTTTCAAGCCTTTTATCATTCATTCAAAACAGTCAGAAACATGACAAAAGCCACATTCAAATGGTATATCTACTCAGATTATGAGGCTACAAGTGGCTTTTCAGTTCTCTCAGTAGCTTATTAGAAAATACAAATTCGTTCAATTCTTCTACCTCTGTATGTGAGATTTGCTTGTTATTGCCTTCCCATACTTTATGCCCTTGGTAGAGAAACAAGATATGTTCTCCAATTTCCATCACAGAGTTCATATCGTGGCTTACTATGACAGTGGTGGTGTTGTATTCGTGGGTAATTTCTTGAATGAGATTATCTATCTTGATGGCAGTAAGGGGGTCTAGCCCTGAGTTAGGTTCATCTACAAAAAGATATTTAGATTGAAGCACAATGGCGCGTGCAATACCTACTCTCTTTTGCATTCCTCCACTAATTTCAGAGGGCATTCTTTTGGCGGCGTGTGCAAGTCCTACACGTTCTAAGCAAAAGTCCACACGTTCTTGTTTTTCGGCTTTGCTCATATTGGTAAGCATATTGAGTGGAAACATGACATTTTGCTCTACAGTTTTAGAGTCAAACAATGCCCCGCCTTGAAAAAGCATACCAATCTCTCGCCTGATGGCACGCTTGGTATCTCGGTCGCCTTTGATGAATTCGCGACCATTGTAGAGTACACTTCCTGTGTCGGGTAGAATCAGCCCCACAATGCACTTCAGCAAAACACTCTTACCCGTGCCACTTGCACCAATAATCATATTGGTTTTGCCTTGGTAAAAAGTACCACTAATCCCCTTGAGTACTTCTTTGCCATTGAAGGCTTTTTGTATATTTTCTATTTCAATCATAAGCGAAAATAGTCATTTTAAACAATATGGCAAAATATGAAGCAATTTATAGTCTGTCCCGTCAGATGAAGTATATTTTAAAAGATTGTCAAAACTCGTATTGCCTTGATAAATACCAAATTATTGTGCCTCATTAAATTTTAGTGGCTAGCCCTTATCTTTGCAAGACAGCAAAACAAGAAAGTCTTGATAGCTGTTTTGGCAGTAAATATTTTTAGTGATTGATACAATATGTATAACACTTTGAAAAATGAAGAACGGATTAAAAATAATAGATTTATTTGCAGGCATTGGAGGTATCCGTCTTGGATTCGAGAAAATTGGCGCAAAGTGTGTTTTTTCCTCAGAATGGGATAAATATGCCCAAGATATGTATGAAGAAAATTTTGGAGAGAGGCCTTATGGGGACATCAATAAGATTGAACCGAATGACATACCAGACCATGACTTTTTACTTGCAGGCTTTCCTTGTCAGCCATTTAGCATTGCAGGTAAACAATTAGGCTTTGCTGATACAAGGGGTACATTATTTTTTAATATTGAAAAAATACTTGAAGCCAAAAAGCCTTACGGTTTTTTACTTGAAAATGTAAAACGCCTAACCACCCACGATAAGGGCAGAACTTTCAAAGTCATCTTAGAAAAGTTAGAAGGCTTAGGATATACTGTTTATCATAAAGTACTTAATTCCTTAGATTATGGTATTCCACAAAAGCGAGAAAGAATTTATATAATTGGGTTTAGAGAACCTATTTATTTCAAGTTTCCGCGCCCCTTAGGTTACTACAAACCTCTATCCGAATTTCTTGAAAATGACAAAGATATTCCAAGTGATTATTTTGTGAGTTCAGAAATTAAAGAAAAACGCCTTTCTAAAGTAAAACCAAATGTGCCTTACCCAAGTATATGGCACGAGAATATTGGGGGAAATATCTCAGCATTACCCTACTCTTGTGCCTTGCGTGCGGGAGGAAGCTACAATTATTTACTTGTAAATGGTATAAGAAGGCTCACAGGAAGGGAAATGTTAAGGTTGCAGGGATTTCCTGATACTTTTAAAATTAATGTGGCATACACACAAGCACGCAAAATTGCAGGAAACAGTGTAACTGTAAAAGTAATTGAGATGATTGCAGAAGAGATTAAACAAGCCATTGAAAATAACAAACCAAGGGTTGCAGCCAAGCAATTAGAATTAATCCTGAAATAATGAATACTCAAGATGCCAAAGCAGCAATAGACAATATCATAAAGAAAGCCAGGGTACATCTTTATAAACCTATACAAATTGCAGAAATCCTTCACAGAGATAGAGTACACAAAGACATAGTTCTTTTGGAACTTGAAACCTATAGAACCAAATCTAAAACTTGGAGAGATTTGGTCTGCATACCCTTTTTGGGTAGAACAAGTACCTCCTCTGCAAAATATCAAGATGATATTTTTAGCACAACCGCAGTACCACCTCACATTATTGACCTCCTTGGCAAAGAAAATAGAACAAAAAATGGAATTGTTGAGGCATACATTTACAACAAATTTCAAGAAAGATATGCACAGATGTCTGTAGCACTAAATTATTCAAGAAAAGCAAAAAAAGAAACATTCGATCTTGAAAAGTTCCTTGATTTATTTTGGAGAGAACCTGGTCTGAGAAGAAGCATTGATAAAATCTATGAAATTGTTGTGTATTCACTTTTTAGTGTGCTTGTTGAAGAATTGAATATTGAAATTGAAGTGAGATTGAACCCCGAGAAAATTAATGTCCTTAGAGAGTTTGAAACTTTTGCAGAGAAAGTTATTTCTATAAATTCAAAAAATACAAACTACAAATCAACTGCAAACATTCACCGTGTTGGTATAACCAATGCAGCAGATAGAGGACTTGATATGTGGGCAAATTTTGGGCCTGTTATACAGATAAAACATCTGATAGTGTTAAATATTAGTTGATATTTATTATTTTTGAGAAAAAAATAAAA
>CAYZQI010000078.1:19698-21995 GCA_964480455.1 uncultured Cytophagaceae bacterium | reverse complement strand
ACCGAACCTAAAATGCAAAAATAAACAATCTTATAGAACCTAACAACCCTGCTTTTGGGGTTAGGGGGTTGTTAGAGGGCTATCTGTTAGCGCGTTAAGTTTTTCTAAACTCATATCTTTGAAGCCCTCAATCACCATTTCGGCTGCACCCAAAATATCGGGACTACCTACCCCTACGGCACGCATACCGCCTTTGTGGGCAGCTTCTACACCTTTTTCGGCATCTTCAAACACGACACAAAACTCGGGGGCAATGCCTAGCTCTTCGGCAGCTTTCAAAAATACTTCGGGATTGGGTTTGGCTTGGGTGATATTGGTGCCGTCCATGATTACTTCAAAATACTCATCCATACTTATTTGCGAGAGGATAGTTCGGGCATTTTTACTTGCCGAACCGAGCGCAATGCGTATATCATTTGCCTTAAGTTCGTCCAGAAAAGTTTTTACTCCAGGCAAAATTTCATTAGGCGTCATTTGATGAATGTACACCAAAAAGCGTTCATTTTTTTCTGCCATTTTTGCCTCAAAGGTAGCTTCATCAAGGCTTATCTTACCTAATGAGAGAATAATCTTAAGAGACTCTACACGGCTTACTCCTTTAAGCTGTTCGTTGTCGTCTTCTGTAAAGGGGATTTGTAAATCTTGGGCAAGCTGCTGCCAAGCTAGAAAATGGTACTTAGCTGTATCTACTATGACTCCGTCTAGGTCAAAGATACAGGCTTTGATGGGTTTCTTCATTGATAAGTTTTTATTGTATTATTCTTAGAATTTATAGATTTTTAGAATTAATCTTGATGCTATCTGGCAACTAAAATGTATAAAAAAAAGCTAAAAAACCAATATTTAATGAAGAAAATGATTAGAAGTAACAAAAAAAATTGAAATATTTTTTTGCAAACGATTACGAAACACATACAAATTTGGTGCGTCTAGTCCACTGACAAAAGCTATGGATATATCTTTTACCTGTAGTTGTAGTACCCGGTTATTTGTATTTTTTGGATAAGCGTTCTGAAAATAGTTGATGGTTACAAATGACTGACTAAACAGTTAAGCAAGATTAAAAATTGCCTTTTATCACTTCATTATTTGATTGTCTTCAAAAGAATGCCCAATAAAGTGAATTTGAATGTCATTTTTAACTTTTAGACGAGATTGCTTTGATTCTGGGATTTTCTCTAAGTACTACTTTTAAATTGTGGTACTCAAGCTGAAAATCCTGCACCTTTAATCTTTGAGTAATGGCATAACTCCCCTCAAGCGACCTAGGCCATCAACGCTTCCTACTGGGAGACTGGTTAGTAACAATAAGAAAAAATCTTATTTTTTGGACTGGGGATTGACAAGAATGGCTACAAAACCCATCATAAAGCCTATAAACAAAATCAAGGGGCCTAAGGTAAGACCAATAAATCCAAATCCAAACTCCTCACTATCCAATGACATAATCACCAAACCCAATATGATAACACCAATGGTAGCAAACATTAGTTGATAATTCTTTTTGCCAAAGGCTAATTTTGTGTTTTCTTTTGACATATTTTTATGCTTTACTTTTAATATGTTGCAAAAATAAAAAAAACACTCAGACATAAAAAGTTAAATTATCTTAAATTAGAGTGGCATATGGTGTATTTATCTTCTACGGTTAGACTTTTTACTAGGTTTGTCTCAGTTTTAGGCATAAAAAGGCCTTTTTCTCTTTAAAGAAAAAGGCTTGTATTAAAAAATCTCAATGCTCAAAATTAGCCGTTGTAATGAAACGATTCACTCACAATCTTGCCATCTACCCAACGCTGTACGGCAATCTGAGTATATTTGCGGTCGCCCCATTCTTTGTGGGTGTAGTCAAAATCCCATTCAATGGCTGCTACTCCAGCATCTTCACTAATAAGTACACTGCGAACTGCTGCGCCTCTAAAAGCAGTTAGGTTGTTCACAAAATCTTCTTCAAACTGACGGCATACCGCTTTGCTTACACGTGGCTCAGTGTCATTGTCGCGCATAACCACTTCTTCAGCATAAAATTTATCAAATGCGCCAAGAATATCGCCAGCAAGAATCATTTGATTGAGGGCTTCTACATTTTCTTTGATAGTACTCATAATTTTAAAAAATTTAAGATTAAAATAAATATTGTTTATACATTTATTGTTAAAACAAATTAAATTGATAATGGTTCTTACTTAAAAAAAATATTTTTTTCTATAATTTACTACCCATCTGGAAACTAGCTACCTGAAAGGCATTAAAAAAAGCACGAATATCTTTTAATTAAGGTATTCGTGCTTTGTATT